>CAZLWR010000026.1:0-7068 GCA_964563595.1 uncultured Candidatus Peribacteria bacterium
TTTTCACCATCACTTCGTAATTATCTTTGAGATCATTTTCTAAACTACTTGCTTGGACTTTAGCTTGCTCAATAATACTTTCAGCCTTGTTGTTTGCTTGCTCAAAAATTTCATCAGCTTTTTGTTTGGCTATGATCGCTGCTTCATCAATTATTGTTTTTCTGCGATCATTAGCCTCAGCCAATATAGACGAAGCACCTTCTTTGGCTTGAGCAATAGTAGTTTTATATTCTGCATCTGCATTTTGTAATTTATGCATGAGTTCTTTTCTCTCCTGCAGTTCTCAGATTATTTTCTTTCAAAAAAGATGTTTAAACAATCGGAAAAACAGTATCAGGTTTAGTGCCTGAACTGCCACATTAATAAGAACTGTAGTAGTAGAAACTGGATTCGCCATAATAATCTAACACAAAATGCAAAATAATTATATAGTATTTAGATTATTACAATAATTGGAACGCAATAACGAAACCATAAATAGCTACGGCTTCAGAAAACGCCAAAGCCAAAATAGCAGGAACAAACATTTCTTTCGCTGCTTCTGGATTGCGAGAGATACCTTCCAACCAAGCCTTACCAATATTTCCCAATGCCCATGCCGCACCGATAGCAGATAAACCGATCGCAAATGCCGCTAAGTGTCCTAAGTCCATAAATTCAAATAACAAATAATAAATAAAGATATTCTGATTATATAAATTTTATGCAGCATCTTTCAATATGTTCGTAGACAATAGTTTAGTGATGACCTTGATTTGCCATTCTCAAATACACTAAAACCAGCATACTAAATACAAAAGCCTGAATAAAACTTACTAATAATTCTAGCACAAATACCAATAAAGGCATTAAGAAGGGAACATGAAACATACCTTGAGCTGCAGCAATAACCATACCCATGAGGACCATACCAGCTAGGATATTTCCAAATAATCTGAGTGACAAGGATAGGACCTTTGCTACTTCTCACAACAATTCAATTAAACCAATGAACAGTCAGATTATAATATCTAACGGTTTGAGCAAAATAGAAAGAAAACTTGTTCCTGTCACAATACCCATACCTTTATAGGGGATATACTTTTCTATGTAATGGAAACCATGTTTATGAAAACCAAACACAATGCTTGCCACGACACACACCGCTGCCAAGATAAGATTGAAATACAAATCAGTAGAAACCGGTCTAAAGTAATGATGTAAAGATGGAATTACTAGTACAAAAAAATCTCCAAATAATCATACAAGATTTATTCGTAAAATGTAAAAAAAGAGAAACAAAACGTTACTAACTACTTGGTAACTAAGTCAACCACCTACTCATACAAAAAACTCTGTCATAGATTCTATAAAATATTCAATACTCTGAACGAAATTGGAATAAGGACGAAATTTCTTGAACAAATGATATATCACGAGAAAAAGTGCAAAAAGCAAGGTACTGACAATAGATGTAATTAGTGTTTGCGATAACTCAAAATTCCCGATATGAATATAGTGAGGCAAAAAACTGATAGCTTCCATATCAAATACATACAAATGAAATAATAGCAAGAGTTCTCAACATAACTTTGTAAGCTTGGTTTTCAATACCAGATCAAAGGGCGTGGAGAAAGAATTGTTTTTGGAAGTAAATTGTATATAGTGAAATCATACTAATGAGTGCCTATGAAAATATTTATTTATGCTATTACATATCATTATGTTAAAAAATCTTCAGAGACTTTGACTCGTTGTCACTATTGCAGCTTCTATGTTGATCAGCGGATGTAGTTTGATGGGCAATAAAGATCAACCACTTGCTCTTGCTAAATGTCTTACTGACAAACAAGCAATATTTTATTGAACTGAACGATGCCCTCATTGCCAAACCCAGAAATCATATTTTGGTGACGCACTATCATCAGTGAATTACGTAGATTGTGATAAATTTGCGGACCAGTGTATAGCTGCAGGCGTTGATTCCTATCCTACATGGGTATTTGGAGATGGAACTCGTGTATCTTGAACTCAGGAGCTCGCTGATCTTGCACAAAGAGCGGGATGTACCTATGGAACCGGAATATAGAAAGCCTAATATTTGTAAACTAATTAGAAATCTATTATAAAATAAGTCAAATTCAACTCGTCAAAGAGTTGTTTTTTCTGTAGGGATCTCTTGAAATCAAAAAATCCATGGTTAGGATACCTATACCTATGGTATAGGATTATTTATCTTTTTAATACCCTTATACAAATGACTAACGCAACTAACATGTCTAGCAGTAGAGGCCAAGAAAAAGATCAAAATCAAAAACATCAAGGCGGCCAACCAAGAGAAAGCCAAAGAAATTCCATTGGTTCAAATTTTAGTGGTGGTCAGCCAAATAGACCTAAAGAAAGCCAAGGGAATCTTAGGGAAACTGAAAATGACGATGAAGAAGCCTAGAGAATAGCCCCTAGAGGCATCAAAAAAATCGTCAAGGTTAGTCTAAAGATGGAAATCTAATGGTAGATAGCCTACATCTGTTCAATACTCTCTGTGGCATCTTTTATAGATTATATATTGTAAAAAGTACTTATTTGTATAATAGAGAAACTGCATAAGCAAGTCCTTATCAATAAGTATCCGTATATATTCCTGAAGTGAAAGAAACTACAAAAAAGAGCGTGATCAGACGCTCTAGTAAATACAGTATCGTATTTAGTGTAGGCGATACAAAACCTACAACTAATATCAACCCCTATACCATAGGTTTTTTCATTTGTACTTTACATCTTTACCAAATATAAAAAAGTGACTGCGGTAAACAAACGTTCACGATCCAAATTACTGATCGCTATCAAAAAAAGTCAATGAATGTTGAAAAAGATCACCATGATGATTGAAGCAGATGCTAATTGTGCAGAAATAGCTCAACAGATCAATGCAACTCGCTGACTTCTAAAAAGCGCTAAAAGTAGTCTCTTAAAAAACCATCTTATGGTTTGTTGAGTAGATGTTCTTACATCACAAGAACCAAAGCGCATAGAGGCTTTTGTTGAAGAACTTATGAAAGTATGGGATTTATCAACAAGAGTTTAACAGATAGCCATCACCTATCTCTACTCAAATAGTTGCAAAAACTATTGTTTTTTTGTATACTAAAAGGGATTTATTGATTTACTAATTAGGCATGGAGTTCATCACCTCACCACAACTCTGGGAGTTTTTAGCAGGTATTGCAATGTTTTTGTATGCATTGGATATCATCGAAAGCATCGCAAAGTCCTGATGAGCAAAGTTTCAAAAATGGATAGAATCCATGACTAATACCAAGTTTAAGTCATTTTTACTATGAGTAGGATTAGTCAATATTTTACAAAGTAGTCACGCTGTTTCACTTATCATATTGGCCTTGGTTGGAAGCGGTTATATTATGCTTACCAATGCTATAGCAGTTGTTATAGGTATGAATGTTGGTTCAGTTTTTATGGAAGCACTTATAGGTCTGTTTGGACTTGGGTTTGATATGGACGTGTTTATCATGCCTATGATTGGTATAGGATGACTTGGAGCCATTTTTTCAAAAAAATACAGCAAAGTCTTCAGTATCATATTATGCTTGTGATTAGTATTTTTGTGACTAGAGTATATGAAAGACAGCATAAAAGTACTAAGAGAAATTATTGATTTGAAAGCATATGCATCGTATCACTGGTTATGATTTGTACCTATCGGTCTTATAGCTACCATTCTTACACAATCTAGCACCGCTGTCACCATCATAGCAATGACTGCATTGAATGAGTGAATCATAACTCTGCCCATGTCAGCGTCGCTACTTATGGGTGCCTATATCGGAAGCAGTACCACTGCTCTTTTAGTGTCATTTAAATGATGAGGCATCAAAAAACAGGTAGCTCTGAGTCATTTCCTGTTCAATGTTGTTACCTGTGCTATTTTCGCACTCATATTCCCACGGGTTATGAATCTCATTACTACGGTGCGATGATTCGGGTCCAACGCCCCACGATTCGCATGACTTTCTAAATCAAACGTGAACGGTCTGATTGTATTCTTTGTATTATTTAAAACAGTCGGTGCTCTTATCCATTTACCATTTATCAATACACTAACGGCATTTTTGCAAAAACTAGTGCCGACAGAGCAAAAAAAGATGCTAGGTATCGAACACATAGATCCCAATACACAATTAGGAACACAGTTTGAAGTACTCAACCATGACCTGAAACAATTTTATATTACAAATAAAGACATCCTCAAACAATGGTTCGACAATCCTAGGGTATATAGTGAACCCATATATTACGAGCAAAAAGCCCTCTATGATAAGCTCTTTCGTTTCATGGTTACCTTTCCTTTTCAGTCATTGGATACAAATGGAACAACTGGAGCAACACTCATGGATTGACTTCAAGAAACTATGCAAGCCATCAAACTCTGCAAAGATAGCATGATATCTATGCATAATATACTAGATCTGCAAGAGCCTCAATCGGCTGCTTATATAAAAGAACTAAATAAGCTGATAGATGAATATTTTGTTTTTATGGACACGCAACAATACGATGCGGCCTGAGAGCAGGTCCAAGTGATACAATGACGAGACGAAATCCAAATGCAACAAATCATCACTAATGGTAAACCTGTCAGCAGCGGCGTCGCAGAACTCATCCAAATACATGATCATATCCATGGTTCTTTATATGCCCTCTATTTGGGAGCAAAACAATTAGCAATATAATTATTTATATATCATTACCTTATCACATGTCTCATGTACTCAATATAGCAGCTCTTGTGGAGCAACTCAATTCAAATACCAATATAGGGCTTACAACTAAGCAGATTTCCGAATGACAACAAAAGTATGGCAAAAATACACTGCCAGCACAAGAAGGAGTAAAAATCAAAACACTTATTCTGAACCAACTACAAGATGTCATCGTACGAATTCTCCTTTTTGCCAGCGGTATTAGTTTCATATTGTGAGAACACGTAGATGCTCTGATTATATTTATAATTATTGTATTAAATGGATTGCTAGGTTTTTTCCAGGAATACAAGGCAGAGAAAGGTATACAAAAACTCCTTACTTCTACTGTTATACAATGCAAAGTACTGAGGGATGGACACATAGTGATGATAGACAGCAAAGAACTCGTACCAGGAGATATCGTCTTACTTGAAGCGGGAGACAAGATTCCTGCAGATCTCAGATTATTGGAATCTAATAGCCTGTTTGTAGACGAATCAATGCTCACTGGAGAAAGTTTGCCAGTAACAAAAGATAGTGATTTTATCAGTAAAGAATCTACCTCTCTTGCTGATCGTAAAAATATGTGTTTCGCTTGAACGAGCGTGACAAAATGATCCGGGAAATGAATCATCACTCAAACCGGTATTCACACAGAGCTCGGTGCGATTGTTTCCATAGTCCAAGCACAAAAAGAATGACCTACACCCTTACAGCAAAAGCTTGCGACATTTTCCAAGCAAATAGGAATTATAGTCTGAATTATTTCAGTGGGTATATTTGTATTGGGATGGCGACAAGGAAAGTCAGTGTATGATATGTTTTTTATTGTAGTCAGTCTCGCGGTCAGCAGTATACCGGAATGACTTATCGCAGTGGTAACCATTACACTTGCCATCAGCACTCAAAAACTCTTCAAACAAAAAGCACTCGTAAGAAAAATCAAATCTATAGAATCATTGGGCACAACTACCGTCATTTGCACTGATAAAACTGGTACTCTGACACAAAATCATATGACGGTAACTGACGTGTTTATTGGCGGCACCGCTTTCGGATGGAATGGCACATTAGTTTTGCCTAAGGATGTTCATCCGTCTCATTTCACTACTTTAGCCGAGATTATCACTTTTTGTAACAATGCAGCCTTGCCCAATGTATGAGACCCAACCGAAATCGCACTTTTGGAAATGACTAAAGATATATCGCTAAAACCCAGAACAAGGATCGGCGAGATACCTTTTGATAGCGATACAAAATATATGGTTACCAAATACGAAGATGTTGATTTTATCAAAGGATCAGTTGAACATGTGCTCAATCTGTGTGATAAAGTAGTATGGGAAAATAAAGTAAGTAAACTTACAGCGGCCATCAAAAAGCAACTTCTCGAACAAAATGATAGCTATGCACGAAGTGCTATCAGAGTATTGGGTTGTGGATATAAAGATAAACAATCACAAGAATATGTTTTTGTGGGCATGGTTGGCATGATCGATCCGCCAAGAGAGGAGGTCCCGCAAGCTCTTCAAGAATGCTATCAAGCAGGTATCAGAGTAATAATGATAACTTGAGACCACTTACTCACCGCAAAAGCCATAGCCCATGAGATCGGACTCACTGGAGAGGCAATGGAATGAGCAATATTTGAAGCAGCAGAAAACAAATTAGAACTCCTAAAGACAACAAATATTTTTGCCAGAGTGACACCAGCACAAAAAGTTATGATTTGTGAGGGCCTGAAGAAACTGGGACATCATGTTGTCATGACCTGAGATGGAGTTAATGATGCAGCGGCACTCAAAGCAGCAGACATTGGTTTTGCAATGGGGATCACCGGTACAGAAGTCACTAAGGATGCATCAGATATAGTATTACTTGATGATAACTTCGCAACTATCGTTCACACGATCAAACAAGGAAGAACAGTATATGATAATATCAAAAAGTTCATTAAGTTTATGCTTGCAGTAAACTTTGATGAGATGATTAGAGTTATTTTCAATTTCATGATTTGATTACCAGTACCTATGACGGCCATCCAAATACTGTGGATCAATCTGGTTACTGATAGTTTACCAACTCTGGCATTAGGATTTGACGAAGGCGATGATACTATCATGAAACAAAAACCCAGGGATCCAAAAGAGTGATTGCTGAAGGGCTCATGGATTTATATTATCTGAGCATCAGTTATATCTTCTATCATCTGAATCTGGTTATTTTATTATTACTATACTCACTACACCCTAGAACTAGCAAGAACAATCAGTGTCGTATCAGCGGTGTGCTTTGAAATGTTCCTTGTTTTCTCAGTAAGGGATGTCAA
>CAZLWR010000026.1:7168-9348 GCA_964563595.1 uncultured Candidatus Peribacteria bacterium
ATACATCCTATACATACCATATATCGCACAACAACAAATGAGTAGCTTGGTGGATATATGAGATGTCATAAGCCAATATCCATGATGATTAATATAATCTGACAACAGATAAATCCCTGCAAGCAAATACTTTACGCACCAAACAACAAGCCCTCAAGTAAAAGAATTTCCAAGTACTATTCATACAAATCCACTTATAGTTATAATAGATACAAATGGCATTATAATAATATTACCCAGCAGGCTTGTCAGATTATATTGTCATGAAAATATCATCAATACCGGTAATACGCCAAAAGTTGCACCAAAAGTAGGGATGAAATAAGTACTAAAAACCTTTACGATTCAATGCTTTCGTCATTGGATTTTTTGTATGCTCCGTGCTTCACGTTTGTGTGTCCACCATGCGTTGGTTACGACCAATCATATTACAGCAGCAAAACTCAGTGGGAAACCCATATCATAAACCAAGTAATAGGGATTTCGTAACAACATAGCTACCATCGCAATACACACAATCCTCATCGTATCTACCATCTTCCCGGCAAACAAAGCAACTAGCCCTAGCAATCACATAATCACTGCCCTTATCACGCTGCTATCAGCTCCACACAGCATACCATATAGTACAATACCTACTCAAATAAAACATAATCTGACATAATACGGCATCCAAAATAAAACTCGACTCAAAAAAATAGAAACCATCATAATATTACCTCCACTAACCGCTACCAAATGCACTAAACCAGAGCGGATAAATCAATCGTACTGCTCCTTGGATATACCAACTTTAGATCATATCAACATACCTTTTAGTAAACCAGCCTGAGCATCATCTCAGAACACCGTCTCAATCTCCTGCCCAACCCACGCTCTCATATGCAATATACTATCATCAGTAAAGTCCCCATTTCTCAATACTCTAGTCGGGGTCACTTGTCCTACGTATCACTTCATCTTTAACCACCTATCGTAGTCGAATTCGCCAAAAGCGCTTTTCTTGTTTGCTTGAACTACCTTTGTTTTACCAGAGACTCAAAGTATTTCACCAATAGCAAACTGCTGCTCACTCTTCAGGATCCACACCCTACCATCTCTGTCTTCAAAATCATATTGATGCAATTTGGTATGATTGAGAATAACTCCACTTGCGATAATAAATTCATTTTTGCCACTGTCAAGTAAACTTGTAAACATGGCAGTATATCTCCGATCATATAACGACACAGCACTCCGCACCAGGGCTCCTATCGCTATAGAGGGCAATATCAGTTTCCAAACGAATACCTTTGTTTTTTGGTATTCTCGCAATAATAATAGTGTGCCAAAAATGAAAACCAAGATGCCCAAACCCATCACGTTATGAGTCACTGTGTATTGAGCCACGGCCACAAGGAATAGAATCAGCAAAACAAACATACGCCTGTCATAACAACTCTAACGCAAAAGACAAAGAAAAAAGAAAGAAAAATAAGCCGATAGAGAAAAATTTGACAAAGTTTGCCGTACAGACTATAATCCAAACAATGAATATTTATACCTAGTTTGTATATTATGAAATTATTTTCTTTTGTAGAGTTATTGGAGCAAAGTAATGGACGAGAATTGCCTAGCACCCTAGACACTAGCTGAGATATTAATAAAATTAAGCAGGAAATAAAAGCGCTGCAAAATGACGTATATCTTACGCAAATCAAGCCAAGAAATATTGCTACAAGCAAAGAACTAACAAAGTATCCTACACTTGTTAGTAATATCAATGATAAACTGACAACCAAATATCCAGGAGATGCTAAAAGAATATTACAGCAAGCACTTATGGAAACAGGATGTTGCGGCATTGATTCACGAACTACTTGAAATCCAGATGGAGTAATAGGGAAAGAAACTATTGCTCATATTATCTACTTTCAACAAAACTTCCCGATGTACCAGTTACAAGGATGGGAGGTAGATTGAATCGCAGGTAAGAGAACATTGAAGTCATTACTATTCATGCTTGCAAATAATTTAAAAATTTCGGATCAAAACTATACAACAGTAGTTGATAATACAGGGGCAGATGTTACCAGCAGAATAAAATACAACTCCGGTACAAAAGAATTATACCTTGAACCAGCGACAAATGCACCGACAGGTAATCCTGAGGCTGCTGAAATATCAACAGCAGAAGCTGC
>CAZLWR010000026.1:9448-13219 GCA_964563595.1 uncultured Candidatus Peribacteria bacterium
CAAATGCACCGACAGGTAATCCTGAGGCTGCTGAAATATCAACAGCAGAAGCTGCAGTTGTTACAGCAGAAGGGTCTAGAGCACAAGCTGATGTAACGTCAGCAAAACTTCTCGTAGACTGACTAACTGATCCACAATCAGCAACTAAGAAATTGGAATTAGGTGAAAGATTGGATAGAATTAGCGTAGTACCAAATGCACCAGCTATCGATCCAGAAGTCGCAAAAGTTTGAGCAGCAGAATTAGCAGTGGACACAGCGGAATGAAGTAAAAAGCAAACAGACGTTGATGCCGCAAGACAATTAGTAAATGCATTAGACGATGGAAAATCTGCAGCAGAGAAATTAGCATTGGGCGGTAGATTGGATATAGTACAAAAAGAAATTGATAGTAGATTTGAAAGACTCAATCCGAATAGCACCCTTCCAGTATTTGTTTCCGCAGTGGAACTTGGTCAACAAGTAGAAAATAATATCACCATGGGAAGAACAAAAGAACTTATTGGAAAATATATTGAAGGTCCAGATTTTTATAGTGTCATCACGATGAGTGGTAGTGTTGCTGGAAAAGATGTAGAGTTTAGTGATGCTGATAAAACAGCCTTATTAGCCTTAAGAGATAAGCTCTTACCTACAAACGAGTTCATGCTTGGCCAAAATTTCAAAAACGCAGATGAAATCTTCGATTTTTATAGAAAAGTCGTTGAAGCAATGTTAACAGACCCTAAAAATGTCAGTGACTTTAGCATAGCCCCAGACTGAAAAGTAATTATAACGCCAGTTGAGTGATTGAAGGGCAAACAAAGAAAAGAACTTTATCAACAAGTTCTCAGGGGGCTGAGGCAATTCCTTATTCAGGCAGATATTAATTTAAATGGCAAACAAGTTATAGACTACTGAGTAAGTGCGATCGAAACCACCAATCAATACCAAAACGTAATCAATAAATACGAAACTAATTACGACAATCTGGGTGAACAAGAAAAGATTACTTATGAGAGAATCAAAGCAAACTATGGAAGCAAAACAACTAACTTGAGAAGTTTCTTAAAAATCAAAGAAATTGATTTGCCTGCTACAGAAAGTGCGATTCTTGCACAAAAAAACGCCTTGAGGGCAAACCCAAATATTACTTCAGCTGATGCAATAGCAAAAGGTTTAGATCAAAAAAACACCTATGAAATTAGTATGATCCAATCATATGTAGATTATATTGGTGCTCGTATCAATATCGGACTACTTGAAGGAAAGTTAGACACAGATGCGATTAGACAAGAGGTAACAACCTATCTAACAGGATCTAATGGTGTTACACAAAAACTCATTAAACAATATCAAGACGACAACGCCGCATACAGTACTATATTAGGGAAAGCTGATCTCGATCCCACAGTAGCAAGGAAAATAAGACTTCTCATAGAGAAAAATAACACACAAATAGACAAGCTCAAGGCGATGACTGAAACTGGCGGCATCATTAGTAACTTATTAGCACACATTGGCCAAGCAAAGCTACTAAAACAAGCCATTAATCAATACGGAAGAGATTATTTTGCTATCAAGTACAATCCACAAACTGGAGAGTTAGACCCATCTACGCTCCCCTCTACTGGTGCAATAGACGCTAGCGAGCTCAGAGCTATTTTTGAAAATCCAGACGGAGGCTATATCCTCGATCTGGAAACCTATAAACAAATCAAAGAGAACTATACCAATAATCAGCCATACATCACTTCTTGGCTTGGTCTCATTCAAAAACAACAAGAAGCACAAGAAAAGTCTATCACTACCGCTGCAAATCAAAATGAAATTGCCATTATTGATGCACAAGTAACTAGCTATAACAACATCGTTACCCCTATCACAAATTGGAATGCATCAAAACAAAAAATTACGGAGCTTAGATCTAAAATAGCAGCACTCAGTGGCAATCAAGCAGGGATAGAGGGTGTGACAATAGAACTTCAAAGCACTATTACACAGCAAGAAACAACTGCAGAAGGCCTCCAAACTCATATATTTGACTACTATCATAGATGACAACTTGGTACCATTGGTAAATTTAAGTCTGAATGATTAAAAGCTGATGCACAAAGAGCAGCATACCAAGAAAAACAAAAAGCACTAACGGCTCAAGGAACCAGTCTCGGCTCCGAAAAGGACAGATTAGATGATTTCGATCAGTCACTTGTGGAACAAGCTGATAAGTTAAAACAGATGGAGACAGATTATACAGGTGCAAACTGAGTACTCAAAGAAGTTACAGATGAAAGTCAGGTAGTAGTTGCAAAGCAAGAAGCACTCGAACAAGATAAACAAGCGAATGGGACAAATATTGCCTCAAACACTACCAAAGCCACAGAGACAGCAGAACAAGTGACATACTATACTAATCTTTCTGCTTACTATGAGGCGTCTACAAGCTACTTGCAGTACAATGCAGATACGAATCTATTCAACATACAAAAGTATTTCGCAGAGAACAAGTTAGAAACATATAATACTCAATATCAAACAATTCAAAACGTGGTCACCAGTTTAACAGGCACAATCACTACGAATACTGGAAATATGGCAAATCTCCCTCCTTTGGAAAAAGCAAGACTAGAAGCACAAAATCAAGCCTTACAGAGCTCTATAGATACCATATATGCTCCAGAACTTCTAAGAATTGAAGGGCAAAGAATAGCCGTTAGACAACAGATAGCAAATATCACTGCACAACTTGGAAAGATAGCCCCCGCATTAGCTTCAGCTAAATCAGCTTATGAAGTAGCAAGAAACAAACTCTGAACAAAATCATTTATATCGCTCGACCCAGGGACAGAATACGGTGATCAGATGAATATGCCAGATATAGATAAGCTGGATAAAGCGGCTATTGAAGAAGCAATTAGAAAACTCACTGCAAGAAAAGCAGAATTAGAAAAAATACCAAAGTAAAGCCTTCATATTGACTCTCACAAAGCAAAATAGTCTGAAACATGACTATTTTCTTTTTGAATCATAAGAATAAGTTGACTTTTTCACTTAATAATATATATAACAATTTGGTTGATTAGCTTGCGCAAGCTAATAGCTATTATCTAATAACGTTCAACAAACATCGCGATTAATGAAAGTGATCACCAAGTTCATCATCCTGGTAGTGCTCACCCTCGGCTGCTTCGGCAGCGTAAATGCACAAAATCCCAGCACCAAAGGGTCCGAGATGAAGGCCCTCGGTACGGCGTTGGAGAATGCCAATACCAAAGCAACGCAATTCTTCACCAACTTTTTTGGCGCTGACACGCTGACGACGGATCAAATCATCGACAGCATCGCCGCCGAATTGGCCGGTCCCATCCGCGGAGCGGCCCGAGCCACCTTCGCGGAGTTCGAGACGCACACCAAAAAACAGGCCACCAAATCGCCGGAAAAGACCAAACCCTTCACCGTCAAAGTGCCAAAGGTGAAAGGCGAATTGGCGAATTTGTTGCGTACCACCATCGAGAAGGACTTCCCGGCCGCCGTGAATACCGCCAAGCAAAACTTCGTGCAATGCCGGAAAAGAAACGGAGACGCCGAGGCCTGTAAGGAGGAGGTCATCGCGGCCATGTCGAACAGCATCCTGGCCAATGTAAAGGCCGCCCTGAGGGCCTGGTTCGAAAAAAAGCTCAGCAGGCTGTAGTAACTGAGCACAAAATCACACGCGCCACGCCGGTATACCGGCACCAAGCCCCCGCAGAAAGACACAGCCAGGAATCCTGGAACTGATCTACGCTGTGGGGGC
>CAZLWR010000027.1:0-12179 GCA_964563595.1 uncultured Candidatus Peribacteria bacterium
TAAGCAGGTTTATGAAGATCATATGTATCATGATCCCAATGCCATTTAGCACGGAAGATACCATTGATAGCCTGTTCTTTCTCAAAAAGTGATAGTTCCGAATTCAGAACTTCTTCATAAGTCTTAAACTTCTGCTCTTCAAGTTCTTCAACAAGAGCCCTAGATAGTGCCAGTGCTTGAGGTTTTTGTCTTGCAATTCATCCAAGGAATGCAGGTAAATAATGCCTGAAATTCATGAAAAGAATGAAACATAATAAAGTTTTATATCATAACTTTATAACCATAAATGTCAATATATTATAAAGTTGCTTTTGCTCTTTTTTTCTCAGACGAATTGCTTACTATATCTTCAGAGTATATCATTATTTTATCGTTTATGTCTTATATATGAACTTTTGGAAATCATCATTTCTCTTGGCCTTGGGGGTAATTATAGGAGTGAGTGGGACTTGAATCATTAATTTTGTTGCTAACACTAGCCTGGAAGATCCTGCTATACCCACTATTGGCTCTGATACACAACTTGTTGCGTCCTTGAGAAGGAAAGTAAAAGAACTTGATAAGCTGACCTGTGCCGAGAGATACAAAAAGTATGAAGATGTATTTAAAGTACTGGCAGATAATTATTACACAGATGGAAGTGGAGTAAAACTTGATATGTTATTGGAAAGTGGATTACATGGATTTGTATGAGGGCTCAAGGATTCTCACACGGTGTATTTCGACAAACAAGAAAACGATGACTTCGCAAAAGATCTAAAAGGAAGTTATGATTTTGAATGAATAGGAGCCGTCATCGGACAATCCAATGATCAAATTATGGTCATGGAGATCATCAAAGGTTGACCTGCACATATGGCAGGCATCAAACCACTCGATACCATTTTACAAGTAGATGGTAAAAGCGTAGCTGGTATGAGCGTACGTGATGTAGTAAACCTAGTGCGCGGACCAAAAGGGACATCCGTAGAGCTCACCCTCTTTTCTGATAAAGAAAAAAAAGTAAATAAGCTGATCGTCAAAAGAGATAAAATAGTTATCCCTTCAGTGTACTCCAAAGTTTACACAGGGAATAATAAAACTCTTGGTTATATCAATATTTCTACCATCTGAGAAGATACTGCTGAGAATTTCAGAAAGGCTTACAACGAAATGGTTGCAAGTGGAGCAAATGGGTTTATTATCGATTTGAGAGGTAATGGATGAGGGATATTGCCTATTGCATCAGACATAGCAAGCTACTTCATACCCAAAGATAAAATCGTAACCATTACGAAATATAAATCACTGCCGGAAGAGATATATTACTCCAAGGGACTAAGCAAAAGGAAATATCCTATCGTTGTGCTGGTTGACGAATTATCAGCATCAGCAAGTGAAATATTGGCTTATGCATTACAATACCAAGCGGGAGCAAAGCTGGTTGGTACAACTACTTTTGGTAAATGAACTATCCAAACACTGTATACCCTATCAGACAATTCCAGTATCAAGTTCACTATCGGCAAACGGTTTACTCCCGACAACCTCAATGTAGATAAAAAAGGGATCAAACCAAACGTAGAGATCAAATTTGATGCCAAACTCTTTGAAACCAAACAAATTGATAATCAACTTGAGAAAGCAAAAGAGACATTAGCCTGAATGATTAAGTAAACAATGTCCAAGACAAAAAGATATGAAGAGTTCACCAATCTACCCAATACACATTCCTATGTCTATCAGGATGTGTTTTTGGATATGGCTGCCGAAATCACAAAACCCATTGTTGTAGAAGTGGGTTGTGGCTCAGGAGCTTACACTATAGAACTCGCCAAAAGAAATCCAAATAAACACTATATCGGCATTGATAGAAAATCCGACAGACTGCATTTTGGAGCAAAGTTCTGCCTAGATCATCATATTGATAATACAAGCCGGTTGTGTGCAAGTGTTGATCACATTAGCAATTGTTTCCATCCACATTCTCTCGATGAAATCCGAATTACGTTCCCGGATCCCCGAGCAACCAGAGATCGTCAAAAACTGACCTCGCCAAAGTATCTGGCTATTTATATATCATTATTAAAACCCTGAGGAATTATTCATCTGAAAACCGATGATAGGGGTTTTTTTGATTTCAGTATCCAGTCAATGCAAAAGTGATGATGTGAAATAATCAGAAACATCGAGGATATCTACTCTCCAGAACAAGAGCGAGCAGAAACGCTACCGGAATTATCTATCAAAACCTATTACGAAACAAAACGACTTGCTGAAGGGAGAAAGGTATATTATTTGGAATGTAAGACATAATTCACAAATTATTGAGCGGGGATCAATAACGGCATCGCCATTCTATCAATAGGATTTACACAAAGAAATGAAGCTCTATTGTTTTTACCACAAGACAAATAGATGGGCGCACCATTTACCGTAAAAGGAAGCCAAGCACAGGCAGTTCGATCCGCAAAACGGATAAAACCATTATAAAAAGCACATCCAGCATAGCCTAGTTTAGCGTTTTTTCTTCGTTGTTCCATATAAGGGGATATCTTTACGGGAGAGGAACCAAATCGTCACATAGTAGAAAAATGCTCCCAGTCAGGCGATCACTTTACTAAGTTTGAGTTCGCTTGAAGAAGTGCAATGCCTGCATGGGTCCAAAATTCGTCCATACTACTAAAATCCCTTACTGGAATATTTGCTGAACGATACATATCTAGAACGTGATCTTGTCTAATCACAGTATAGTTTTGATTCCTGTGTTTTAGAATTCACTCCTGATCTCAGGATCCGAACTTTTGTGTAGCATTTCATTCGTATACACTGAAACTAGAAAAATCAAATGAATTATTAAGGTTTCAATACAGATCATTAGTACCACTGGCTCCCACAGTAGATGCCGAAGGACCATGATAAATTCAATCTTCCGTTTGTAAAGTGCCTAGCATACTTACCGAATATAAGTAAAAAACTGTATCAGATGATACAGAATATATACATAATGTCAATAGTAATAGCTAATCTAATTAACTATCGATATCTTCATATTCTAATAAAAACTTCGCTAGATCTCCATAAATTTGCCCGGCAGTGGTTTCTCACCATTGACTGGTGCGGGGACGGCGGACTTGAATTATGATCACATATTTGGTATTGTTCTTCGTAATAATTCCAGCAAAACTACCATTTGTCCAACCTACTCCGTTTTGATATTGACCCTTGAAGGAGATCTGAGAAGTCCCTGTTTTGCCTGCAAGGGTTTTTCATGCTACCGCAAACTTCTTGATTTGTCATCAGTTTACTACTTCATACAACGCATTTTTAATGAAGTCCGACGTAGCTTCTTTGAATACTTTCTTTTTGGGCATTTTACTGAGTTGTTTTACCTGTCCTTCTCAACTGACAATTTTTTTGATGATAGTGGGTTTAACTACATATCATCCATTCACCAAAGCACTATAGGCCACAGCCATTTGCATAGGAGTTGCCAATAATCACTGTCAAAATGAATTATTGAAAAATCTTGATTTTTGTCTGATTTGTGCATCTGGGATGCTACCGGGTACTTCACCCGCTATTTCTATGCCCGTAGGTCTACCAAATCAGAGCTTATCTAGATAGTTATAAAATACATATTTACCAATCTTCTCAATGATACGTATCATACCAACATTACAAGAAAACTGCAAGGCATGCAATATCGTGTTGGTACCTAAACAAGCTCTGGAAACATTTGAGATATAATACTCACCTACCTGTAATTCTCCTTTATCATAATACGTATCGTATAAGCTTATTTCATCTACATCCAAGCCGATTCCGACCGTTATGGGTTTAAAAATACTACCGGGCTCATAGGCTAAAGTCGTATTCTTATCCAAAAAAGATAGTGGCCCATAATAATTCGCATTGATATATTTGGGAGTTTTTCCATCTGCTCTGGTCTCCAAATTAACGGGCAGCATCTTTCCTCCTGTACGCTGATAGACTGGTATATCCAAGTACTGTGCATCATCCAAGACCAAAGCATATTCTGGTTCAAGTGGCTTTGTTTGATAAATCGCATCAGGATTATTGGGGTCAAAAGTCGGTGCATTAGCTAGTCATGCCACGCTACCATCATAAGGATTCATGACAGTGATACTCACGCTATCAGCCCTAAATCCTGAGAGATACTTTTGCGTCAGACGTTCAATTTCTTTTTGAATATTGGGTTCGATAGTGAGGACAATATCTGCACCATCTACCGGATTACTTAATTGCAATTCATTACTTCCTACCTGCCCTATTCGCGGTGTACCAAAGCCGATAATCTGACCATCCTTGCCTTTTAAATACTCATCTCGATATTCTTCTACGCCGTATAAAGGTTTACCAGTTTTATCCACAAATCACAATACATGGGCAAGATAATTTCCAAACGGATACTGCCTTACTGTTTTTTGTTCAAATCCTAAACCATGTAACAAGGGTATAAGATCCTCATCCGTAATCTTTTGTTCCAACTTTCTTTTTTGATATACTGCCGTTTGTTGGATATCCAATCGACGATCCTTTTCTTGCTTCAGCCTATTTACTAATTGATGATTCATATTCACACCCAGTCTCACATATCTATTTTCCTGAGGGCTCAGGATATATTTCAATTGTTTATAAGAAAAAATAATCTGATATTTAGCGAGGATAGCATATAGTTCGCTACCCGCCTTGTTAACGTCAGTAACTTGTGCCGGAAGCACATACGCGGTACTACCAAGAACCTGTATATAAGGCAATTGTAGCTTTGCGAATTCCTGTGCTAAAGCATCGTCTTCTATAAAAGTTAAAAAATTTCTTTCCTTCGTACCACGATAAATCATCTTATCTAGCTGCTCCTTGATAAGATCGGACGCCATATCATAACGTATACCGCTCAATGTTTTCGCGAGTTGTTCTTGATACACAAGTTGTCATGACTGATAATCCGCAATGAGTTTGTTTGAAGCAATTTTGAGATCCTGTAAACCTGTTTCCGTAACTGGGATCTGAGTAAGTCCCGTAGCACTTGCAATACCTGCACCGAGATAATACAAAGCTGGTTTCACCGGCAACAAGGTCTTATCAGTAAACCTTTCAAGTTGAAACAAGCAGACATAGGGATCAATAATGACCTTACCACTGCCGGAAGCACAAAAGTGATCCACAAAGATAGGCAGTATCGCTTTGATAAACTGTGGCTTATCAATAACGAACTTCGGGTCTACAAACACATCATATACTTCCGTGTTGGCAGTCAATTGTATGGGCTTGCCTGAAGGAGATTCTACAAAAATATTTCCTCTTTTTGCCTGGATGTTCACATGCTGAAAATGCTGTCCTATCAGCTTATCTTCATAATACTGAAAATTAAAAATCTGTAATTGTACCAATCTGAGGATGATCACTACGAACAAACTCAAAAAACCTATGATAAGCCACTGCTCTTTTTTCAGTGTTTGAATAGTGAGAGCAAATTTGTGGATATAGGTCTGTAGTGAACGATCTTGTTTTTTCAGCATAGAATGTGATGGCGATGAATAATGAATGAAAGCGACTATTCATTAATTAATGTTCGACTCTTCAATAATACTTCCCATTTGGAATACTTTGTAGTCATCACCTGGTTTCGCCATAATATGTAAACCGAGGGGTAGTTTATTTCCGTCAACTTCACCAAATCCCATAGGAACTGACATAGCTGGTGCTCCCATAAGGTTTGCCGGAACAGTATATATATCAGCTAAATAATCTGATAATGGGTCATTGGCATGTCAGCCTATTTTCCAGGGCCATATAGGGCTAGTTGGTCACACTATGACATCATAGGATTCACAGAGCTTCAAGTATTCTTTTTTGACATAATCTCTAACGGCAATGGCTTTATTATAGTATTGATCTTGATAACCAGAACTCAGCACGTAAGCCCCAAGCAATGATCTTCTTTTTGCTTCATTTCCCAGTCCCTTTGATCTAACAAATTTATAGTACTCTGGTAAGTTATCAAGTAATGTTGTGTCGGACTGCAAACCATATCTAATTCCATCAAATCTAGCAAGATTCGTACTCACCTCTGCAGGATTAATGATATAATAAACAGCAATAAGATAGTCCAACATAGGAAAATCTATGAAATCAATACTGAGACTCTTATTCTTACGTTTTAGCTCCTCGATGAATGCTAACGTCTTTTCTTTGATTTGCTTATCTATTCAATCACCAAAAAACTCATTAAACACCGCTACTTTTAACGTCATCTTTCCAGTAACTAAGCTTTCAGCCTTCTGCCTTCAGCTTTCTGCTTTTATTGAATTCATATCCATGGGATCAAATCATCTCACACAGTCAAAAAGTAATTTCGCATCATCTACTGTTTTGGCTAATATCCCTACCTGATCTAGGGAATTTGCAGCAGCCTGGACGCCATATCTTGATATCATGCCGTAAGTAGGCTTAAATCCCACGATACCACAAAAAGCCGCAGGCTGTCTTACTGAACCTCAGGTATCAGTTCCCAATGCAGCAAGGCACTCATCATTAGCTATGCTAGCAGCTGATCCGGAACTCGTGCCTCATGGTATTCTCGAATGATCTCGAGGATTTTTAGTGGGTCAAAACGCACAGTTTTCTCCACTACCACCCAAAGCAAATTCATCCATAGTATGTTTACCGATCATCAAGCCCCCAGCGGTTTCCAGGTTCAAAAAACACGTAGCACTGTATTCGGGTATATAGTTTTCAAGCATCTTAGAACCACAAGTAGTTTTATAACCCTTGGTCATGATAATATCCTTTATTCACAATGGAGCCGCACACAACGGTTTTGCCAAAAAATCATCCATATGCTCACTGACATATTGTGGAGTTGTACTGATCCAACTATTGAGTTCGTTCTTGTTTGCTTTTTCTTGATAGTCCTTAATCACCTCTTGTGGATTAATAACTCCAGATCTAACTCAAGCAATATAGGATGATAATGTTAACATGTGCCTCAACATAGAATCGAAATTAAAAATAAGCTGACATTTTAGGCATTCCAAAAACTCATAATTAGTAATTTTATCCCAAACAACTACCAGGAAAATTTAAACATATTAATCAGTTGGCATACATATCTTATTCTATATAATAGAATCATTAATATTTAACAATATTTCAATATTACATGAGTGAAAGTGAATTATTCCATCATGAAGAATCTAGTGAAAACTCATCTGAGCAAATCCCAGAGCTTGAACGTAGTATTAGTGAGAAATTAAAAAAGCATTGAAAAGCAACGGCAGAGGGTTGATCTGAAATTATTATTGATCAGGACTACTGGATTGAAGTAGATTCATATGGCGTTATAGCTAAATATAAATTTTATAGAGAAAATTTGAAAGATTTACCGGTTAGTATAGACGAGAAAATAGAACAACTGAATTGAAAACCCTATCTGAGAATTACCGAATTTGACTGAGAAGGAATAATACAACGCGGACAAGATCATTGTTTGCCTGATGTAGTGGATTGTGTCAAAAGTAATAAACCATGATTCGAATGACTGCCAACTCGTACATTACGTCATACCAGAATAACTGATCCTGCACAAGTATTATTAGAATTAGAAAACATAAACAAACTTATAGATGCTCAGCTATGAACAGCCGGAGCAATAAAAGAAGCTATAGGACATTAATAACGATACTTACAACAATTAACTAAACTATATAGTATACTTTCTACAACTTACCAACCAACCATTTGACCACCTCACTGGTGGTTTCTTTTTTTATAGAGCCCTCGTAGCTTGATAGCAATCCCCTTACCGTATCGGAATCATAGCCCAATCATTTGCAGTATTTTATTATGTCTTTAACGACTTTGTCGTCTCAGCCTATTTTCAATAAATCATCTTTCTTGATGACTGACTTGAGTTCAATAACTAATCTTTTTGCAGTTTTTGGACCAATACCAGGGACTTTTTGAAAAAACCCTATATCAGTGGACTCAATAGCTTTTTCCAGCAAATCACGATCAAGCAAACTAATAGTATAGGCAGTCTTTGGACCTATTCAGCTTATTTTAACCATCTTGAGAAAAAGCGACTTCGCAGCATTGGTATCTCGTGCAAAATAACTTACTGTTTTATGTTGATCGTCCAACAAAGGGAATAACCAAAAAGTACCAGACTTTTGGGATCCAGTATACTCTGCCTGTATAACAAACACATCATTAAAAATATAATGAAACTCTCCTTCCTTGATGTTTTTTCAGGTTATACTATGTATCATATTATAGTTCCGTATCTAAAGGATTTCAGGAAGTATCTACAGGTTCAGAAAATATTTTGGAACCCACATAGCCATTTTTTATAATATCCGTGATAGAAAACAACTCGCTGGTTAACTCTCCGGCTCTTATAAAAACATTTTTTGGAGTATAGTATTCATATCCTTCCACTCTAGCTTTTTTAAACAAAATAGGAAAAATAAACAAAAATACCAAACACAATATCAAACCAATGACCATGTATTGAATGCCATCTCGAGCTTTTTGCTGCTTCGTAGAGTCTCCATGGGAAAAGATGAAGCCCAATATAGACCTCAAGAAAGCATAAATACAACCACCGAAAATCAAAATTACAATGCCCGCCAAGATAGTTAACACTATCCATGGTATCATATTGGTATTATAGGTTACCGCTAATGGATCTCACATCACACAAAACATAAAAAAAATAATGAACAGTAGTATATAGAGATTTAGCATACAATATCAATCATTTTGCCTAGTTATACAAAAAAATCTCAGCACATACTGAGACTTAGTTGATTATATTTGAGAGGGACTATAGTTTGGATCTACTTCATTGAAAATAGTATCAATTGCCAATAAATTCGCACAGGCAATTTGCGTATCTAAGTCTTCGAGTATATCTTTACGCAAAGTTTCTGAAATGAGAGTCCTGGTTCTTTTTAAAATATCTAGTTCTTCAATTGATAGGGATCGAGATCACTTTTCAATGGCTTTTTCTATCAATCCAAATCGTTCAGTCATGACGAAAGGGACACATTATAAAGGATTTATTTCTTTTTGCTTGGTTTTTGGATAGTATTGATGACAAAGAATTTCTTGAATACTTCGTCTTTGCTCCTTGCATACGCAAGTTTTGCAACCCTTTCGGACAACTGCGTACCTTTAGAAATATAGTCTTTCAATTGCTCTGTATCCAATAGATATTCATGTTTGATTGGATTATACCAACCCAATATTTCTTTATAACCAGATTTCACAGGCTTTTTGTGATCTGTTAATACTATTCTAAAAAAAGGAAGGTTTTTTTGTCCAGTTCTTGCTAATCTGATAGTAAGCATAATATCAATGAATAATTAAAGATTAAAAGTGAGCATATTTATTAATTAAGAAACAAGACACAAAGTCTTTGAACAATTGTGCTTTTCAGCTTATTTTAATTTCAGTCTAATTTTGTGAAGCGTATGCTTTCTCAGTTTAGGAGAATACTTCATGAGCTCAAGTTTTTGAGTATTCATTTTATTGTAAGTGGTAACATATGTTTGCGTACCGCTTTCTGTACAAATCAATCAGACCAAAATTCTTGATCCTTTTTTCTTCTTCGCCATAATAATCCAAAATTGAGAAATAAAAGATAGTAACTCCCAAATCAAGGGACAATGGTGCATAAAATAACAATTTGTGGATTAAATGCAAGAGATTTCACTTAGATTTTACAAATAGCGATAATAATTTGTAGTCAGGATAGAAATGTTGCATAATCAGCTTATATTATTATGTATCATGGCTACAACAATATAATTCAAATCACATTAAACATTATTCTTCCATTATCGGGTTTCTCGGCCTCTTGTCTTAAACAGTGCAAGCTTTAAATCATTAGATTACCTGTTCATGAAACTTTTTTTTGATCGCTCAGATAGCTTCTATAAGATTTTTAAAAGCATAGAAAAAATACCAGATGGCAAATCTGTAAATATCGAAATTCACCCCCAAAATCAATTCTTCAAAAATATCCGGCGAGGAAAGCAGTTGATCGAGCTGCTCAAAGAAAAGAAAATGCATTATACACTCGTAACTGATGCGGAATTTGTATCATCTTATTTCACAGAGCTCGGAGAAGAAGTGATCTTAAACAAAGATCATAAGGTCAAAAAACTAGCTACTCTCGCATACAATTTCTTCTTCAATATCAAAAGCTTCCATCTCCAAATGATCAACAAAAAAGATTATTTGTCTTTCGTTGTATTGTGATTGGAATCGTTGGTGGTATTGGTTGCCCTCTATATTTTCTACGTGATATTGGTACCAACCGCAGCCATCCATGTAAAACCAAGTTATAATATCGAAGAAGTTGCCTATAATTTTAGATACTACCCCGTTGAAACTCCTTTGGCTGGTCAGGATGCTAAATTCATCTCTATCCCTTATTACAAATCCAGTATTGATCATGAGATGAGTTTTTCAACACCGCTCAGCGAACTTAAATACAATATCATCAATGCAAAGTGATTCGCAAAACTCACAAACGATCTTACTACTCAAATAACTCTCAAACCCAACTCCAAGCTCATTACCCCAGAGGGGATTTTATATAAAACCCTAGAATGGATTACTATACCAGGAAAATGATCAGTGACTGTTCCTGTCGAAGCCCTAGAAAAAGATGATAAAGAAGAAATAATCTGATCTAGAGGAAATATCAACGCAGGCACCAAACTCGAACTTAAGAATCTTCAAGGAAGCATCAAAGATAGAATTACTGCACAAGCCACCGTAAACTTCTCAGGAGGTAAGTTCTTTACCGAAGGGATTATATCACAAGCGGATCTTGAAAATTTTAGAACAAAAGCCCAGGAACAACTCGCTAAGACCAAAAGAGAAACTATCATGAAACAAGTAAAAACAGAAAATATCAAACCACTGTTTTTTGACGACATGATTGATGCGGAAATTTATGATATCAAATTCAACAAAGAAATCGGACAAACAGGGAACATCGTAGATGGAGTGGTTAAAGTAAAACTCAGTTATCGCTATATCTATCGAGATGAGTTGATGAGTGCGGTCTACAAATACACTACCCAAAGACCAAATCAATCCTTCGCTTTGGTCGAAATAGACAGAAATAGTGCTATATTATACGACAGATTCCTCTCTTCCACAGGAGTTTATATCATCCCTACCAAAGTAAACACCATCCGATGATACAATTTCACAACAGATGTTGCAGGCTTGAGAAATCAAATAAAAGAAAAAATAAGCTGAAAAGAAGTCGCTGAAGCAAAAAAACTGCTCCTGACATTACCTAATATCGGAGCAGTTGACATAAAGATTTCACCATTCTGGATCAGCAAAGTACCAAATGTACTCAGCAGGATCAAAATTGATGTAGTAAAGTAGTATTTTATTAACCACTGAATTTTTCAAGACACATCGCATCGTCTTGAGGATATTTAGCTTCTATAGCATTGATCTCTAGATTAATTGCGTCCAATTCCGCGAAAAAGTTTTGTCCTGCAGCTTTTTCTAGCTCCTTATTCTTGATAGCATCAATTAAGACATTTTTTTGTACATCAATTCTTGTTTGCAAGGCCTCTATATTGTCTGCTTCTATGTCTTGCTTACCAGCAATTCACAAATTCCTATTTACTATACCAAGAGCAAATTCTATAGAAGGTAATGTTTTTAGGGCGATAAAAATAAACTGATCTAGTCCGACAAAGTTTGCTTGGGTAAGTTGTTTTGAATCAAACTTGTTATAAATATCAGTAAACGTTGCTTCTGCATCTGGACGATTTGTCACATAAGCCACTAAATCTTGAGTAATTTCTTCTCGTTGACCTGACATCAATCTGAACATACCCCTTGCTTGATCCTCAAGAGATAGCTCAGGTCACTTTAATACATTTACTGCTATTTCAGGACCATGAGCAGCCATATATGCTCTTATGATATCTTTTAATACAGTGGCATCCCAAATGTTTTGAAGATTTACTTCTTGACTAGTCATGTGGTTACAATAAAAATAATAAATATACTGCTCTATAGAGTATATTTTATGTTAGAAGTCAATAGATTTTTAAAGTAAGTACTCAATAGTGATAGAAACAGCGTACATAGTACACTTAGTAGTAAACCATTAGATTTTTCTTCTTTTCTTC
>CAZLWR010000028.1:0-8788 GCA_964563595.1 uncultured Candidatus Peribacteria bacterium
GATCAATTTGCGATTGGATTTTATTTAAGAGTTCTTGAACAACTGACATAACCAAGATAATGGTAAAAAAATTAAAAATGCATTTTGCAATGAGCGTATATCACTATCTGATATAGAAAAAACTTCTGAGTTTTCAATCAGAAAGTTTCTTTTTTAATGGTAAAATGTCAGATTGTACGCTCTATTATTCCTATTGAGTTGCTTGTCTGACATATTGATCAGGATTTTTTAGAAACTTAATCTGCGTATATCTATCGTAGTCCATAAGATATATTTCTAGATTTGGTATGATAGTAAGATGATTATCGATTTTAACATAGATAGGAGAAAGTCTCCGATCATTTTCTTTGTCCACCAAGGCTGCAAATTCATAATTACTATAAGTCCGCATAACAAGATACTTATTTCCTTTGTTAACAATGGTAGTTGGTTTGATTCCTAGATGATTATACATCCTATCTGAAACAAGCGATTGTGTTTTAGATTCACTGCTTACTGGTTGATATACGGGCGTCTGTTGTGGCCTATAGGTATTGAGATCCTCTTCTTTGCCGCTATGAGAAATGGCTCAGGGTGATGTATTGGTGGTGGCTGGTAGAATGTTAGTGTTCGTTTGCTTGTCACTTGTGACCTCTGATGTATCTATTGGAGTACTCGTTTCTCAAGAGCCTTCAAGATTTTGTTGAATGGCATTGTCTACTTGTCCAATGACGGTATTGATAATAGAAACATCCACACCGCTTGATATGGTACCACTTAGTGCTTCAGACAATGATCACTCTAGAGGAGTGTGTTCTTCGGCATAATCAGTGGGCAGTTTAATACTGGGACTTACCCTATATCTCAAACCGATCAAATTCAGATTATCTCCATTATTCATAGTATCAAACCTATCAAGAAGATTCTGAATATCCTGAACAGCATCTAGGTTAACGACTTTTTGCACATCCAAAAGCCCCTTCATAAGGTATTGGTTGTGATACCTATAGATCAAATCAGTAGTGAACTGGTCGAGCGTTGTGGCCTTGAGAAGCTGGTTTACGAATTCACGATAAGAATCCAAGAAGACCATGTCTACTTTGTTGTTTTCTAACTGATTTTGTATAATCTGCATACTGCTTACGAGTTTGAATTCATTTCGTCTATTATCACTATCCAATGTTGCATCCAGTTTCGTGCTTAACTGTTGAACGACGCTATTTCGTTTGATAAGGGTGTCATGGGTAGTCAAAAATGCTGGATTACAAGAGCGTAATATTTCTGAAAACCTTCCATCAGGATTGTTACTAACAAATTCAAAATTAATAATGCTCTGACAGATGTTTGTTCTGATAACGTCATTGTTGGATCCTTTGAATATATTCAGTACGATTTCAAACTGATTGGTAATATCATATTTCCGAAGATTCTGAGAAAATTGTTCTAAGTTGTGATTGCAAAAATCCGGAACAATTTGTAAAGGTGAGTCTAGACACTCGAGTTTGAATGCTTGTGTAAGATCGGTGGTGAGAGGAGTATAGGCACTTTTTGTTTGGCTTTGTTCTTGCAATGCTCATGCATCAAGGGTTATGAAATTTTGTATATATTGTCCTATTTGTTCGCTTTCGTTTTCTCATAGATAGCGTGAAGCACTGGTTGTAGTGATGTTTATCGGTAGTATACGCCCAGCATAACTGAGCATATTATTTTTGCTGATATGCTTGCCATTTGCATAAGTATATCGTCAACCCAAGATCAATGCATCGAAGTCTCCTATCTTGAAGCTTGTTGGGGCATAGTATACTTGATTTGCTATGAGAGTAGCTCCTGTTTTGGTGAACCCAATATCGTTAAACTGTCCTTCCTGGATGATTCCTTGGTTGTACGATGTCACTATATAGTATAATGCTATTCCTAATCACAGTAAACCACCCAGAGAAAAAACCACATACCTCTTTATAGCATTGTACCGTGCATGATAATGAGAGATAATCTGACTTACTCACGTAGAATAGTGGTGATCTAATTGCAGTGTAAATAATAAGTTTATAAATTTCTTTGCATTTCGTCCTGCCTTGAAGCCTCCCTTAATGCCGCGATGTAATGACCAAATCTTGTAATGGTATCTTTAACCAAGTCTAGATCATTTCCTAGGCCTCTTGGACTTTCCACAACGTCCTCAATTGAACTTGCTCATAGTCTATATGTGTTGCCTTTGGCGTCAAAAGATATGCCGTGTTCTAGATTGTGTGAACCAACTTGTGGGTGCATGTAAATCATATATTCGCATACTTGTGTGACGTATTCTCCTTCTTCGTTTACCAATCGTCTAAACTTCACTTGTATATAATATACTGGTTCTTTTTCTCCCGCAACTTTTTCCTGTTCTCAAAATGAAAGCCTCATACTAATGTCTTCTTTCTTTTCTTTTTCCGGTGGCTGGACGAGCTCAATGACATCAAAGTCAAGATATTCAAACTCGTTGCTGTTCCAAGTTAACTCGGGGTGAATTTGTATGTTATCTTGTCCTTCTTGAACTTTCTTTTTCAATATTCAGGTCGAAGTGCAATTTCAAACAATTTCTTTGATTCTAGCAACCCTTCTTGCAATACCATCAAATGCCTCTCCTATTTCGGCAGCCGATGGCACGACATTGTTGTTGTCCACTATATTATTGTTTGCTAGCTGTATTGCTGCTGCTGATTGATTAAGACTACTCATGCATTGATTGGTTATGCTATAAAAGTATTTGTTTTGGATTAATTAACATGATTATTTGGTTGGTAGGCTAAGTTGTTACTTCCTCATTGTTGATAGGACTTATCTTTTGGTTCTGCAAAAATAATCATTCTTTTGTCTCTGGTGCCAACTGGATAACATCACATTAGTGCCAGCTTTCTTTCATTGCCATTATAGTTTTGTTCGTATAAAGAAGGCACATCTTTTGGTTTTACCACTTCTTGCTCTGTGACGACATACTCGTACTCTTTTCCGTCCCAATATACTTTGATGGTGCTCCCGGCTTTGAGTTGAGGTATCTTGGAGAAAATCGTATTGTAAGCACTTTTTACCCAGAAGTAATTGCTAGTATGTCCAAAAAGCATCATGGTTCCTTTTTCGCTTGGATGATTTGGTGTAGTGGGATAGTGTACTACTCCTTGTTTGAGTTCTTCAGTAAATTCTCCTTCTTGCATTTTACCACTCACGTCTCCATCAACCATTACGATAGGAGCCTGTATACCAAGTTCTGGGATAACTATTCTTCTATCAGGCGGAAGGGTATTAAATTGCCAGTCCAGTGTCTTGGCTCTAGAACTGTAGTATCAGTATATTTCATCTTTACTGTTTTTTTTCTGATTATGAGATTGCTGTTTGAATAATATGTCTAAGTACTCTTGTTTCTTGTCGTTATCAAAAGATACATGATCTGACGAAGGAGATAATCTGATTTGTGCTACTCCATGTCGTAATTCGTTTACTTTGCCTCCGTAGAGTCCTGCATTGGTCACAATATGCCCTATCAAGAAACTAACCAAAACCACTAAAGCTAATTTAGCACTTTCAAGCAAACCAAAAACATATTTGTTACGGTGCTTTTTAATTGGTTTTTGTGACTTGCCTTGCTCTATATGTGCAATCAAATCATCTAGGCTCAGTTGCATAACGGTTCATATCAGAATATAATTCATGATTATTATATTCCTGCGGGCGAGAATAGTCAAATATTGCCTCGAATCGGTCTCTTTCTTTTCCAAGAGGGTGTTGACATTGTATTAAAACATGCAAGACTCTAGAATGGTATGATTTTCAAAATATAGTTTCGTCTTCTAACGATGGATTAGTATTTTGAAACAATACAAAGGTACTATATAGACCCAAAGTGCTAGTTGCAAATTACTAAAAAAACTCCCTCTTGGGAGCTTGGAAGATTACGAAAAGGCTTGGAGTGCTTTTAAAGAGTCTTGCTATTGTTTTTTGAGGTGAGTCGTTTGCTGCAAGACTTTTTCTATAAGTCCTTGTTGTGCCGGCTGATCGTTCTTCAATGTCATAAAAATAGTATGTGCATAGGGGTACGCTTCAGTTACGCTGCAAAGCGTTAACATTGCTTCTACTATACATTTGGCTGCACGGAGCTCACGTGGGTAGTATTGTGTCCTTTTTGCAAACAGTGCTGTGGCTAGTTCACTAATGTACTGTGCTGCGGTTTCTGCGTTGTCGATGGTTTTTGCTTGCTCTACAAACCCGAAGTAGTTTTTCTTGAAGAATTCTGATGCTTTTTCGCTCATGTCGTGTTATATGATACTAAAATAAAAAATAATCTGATCCATTCTTGGGAGACAAAAAAATACAGATATCTGTATAGTCTTTAAAACCCTTGGACCGGATAAGCCCCATAAGGGGGCTCGCGTGGATCGCCAGTATAGAAAAGTGAGTTCAAAAATAAAGAGATTCTAGGGGGAGGTCTGATTATAGCTTATTCTATAAATGATACCTGCATAATCATCTGATATGAGTAGAGAACCATCTTTGAGTTGTAGGACGTCTACAGGTCTTCATCGTGTTTTGTTTTCGCTGAGCCGTCATTGAGCAAAAATCTCATAAGTCTTTTTTTCTGGATCAACCAAACTTATTCTATAACCCAATGGAACGGATCTATTTCGTGATCCATGTTCAGCTATAAAGATTTTGTTTTTATAGTGGCTTGGAAACATAGTGCCGGTATAAAACTTTATACCCAATGCAGCAACATGAGGACCCAAAATAACCTGAGGAGCAGTATATCACTCACAATTTGATTTGGAGGAAATGGGATCTACGATATCCATACCATGACAAAAGGGAAATCCGAAGTGTTGTCAGGTTTTGCTTACGACATTGAGTTCGTCAGGTGGCATATTATCTCCCATTAGATCTCTGCCGTTATCAGTGAACCATAGTTGTTCAGTATCGGGATGTCGTGTAAATCCAACGGTGTTTCTAATCCCTTTTGCTATGATTTCTGTTTGTTTGGTCTTTATATCAAGTGCGAGGATACTTGCATAGGGTTCTTCTCTATCGCAGACATTGCAAGGAGCACCAACTGGTATATATAGTCTTCCATCAGGTCAAAAGGCGATATACTTCCGACCATGATGCAGATCTTTGGGGAGTTTGTCATAAATGACCCTTGAGGTGATAGTTCATCCGCTTGCAAGAGCATCCAAAATAGTGGGATACTCATGTATCTTGCTTACTTGCGCTACATATAGATTTCCATCGTAATAGGCCACTCCATTGGGAGTTGCAAGATTTTTTGTAATTTCTTTGGTAGTGTCGACTGTATTATTGGATCATTCATCAATCAGTGCATATACGCTCGATTTATCTTTGTTCCCCACAAATATAATTTGCCTATTCCTTTTGATGTCATAGGCTAAGGCCAATGATCTTGCGTTGGGCACTTGTGCAAAAACTTCTATCTGAAAGCCTTCTGGTAACTCGAGACGTTGTAGAATGGGCTTAGCACGCTCAGGAGTTGGATTCTTTGCTTGAGCAGCACCTGTGTTTGTTGTGGCAATAGTCACACTATCACTTGCTTTATAACTTTTAACACCCTCACCGGCAGGCGGTCTGACATAGGTACATCCAGAAAGAAGACCCAGTAGTAGCACAAAAAGCAGTTTATACATGGCCGTAAACTATAAACCTAAATAGAGTTTTCTAGATAATGGAGATGTAGCTCTTGGATGCAAGAAGTAATACTTTTCACGAGTACTTTCGGATTACTTTTGTGCAGTGAAGAAGTTCCGTATTGCTTGTCAGGCGAAATCAGGCCGAACATGAGGGTAGTAGTTACCGCGATTGTCCGTAGATTGAGAATGAGGGCATCGGATAACGGGAGCATCTGTCTGACAATTGATATATTGGACACAGTTTCCTCCTTCTGGTCATATCTCAATGGTTTCTGGGCCACAGGAATTTTGTTTGAGTAACTGATTGCGAGCTGTAATTGCTGAGCTAAATGATGCGAGATTGTCATCAGGATGGTGCATGATCATCGCCGCTACTGGTCCGTTGCAGTTGTTGATTGTAGTGCCTCATCCTACGCTTCCAATAGCACGAATAACATCGCCACGAGCACAGGCAAGGCTGTTAGTGAACCAGGCGCCAAGTGAATGTCACACTACAAATACTTGATCTTTATTGATGCAGTAATTATTGCTGAATTCCTCTAACAATTGATCGAATAAGGCAAAATCCCTTAGCTTATCTGATTTATCTCCAGGATTGCTCCGATTGCGACTGGGTCATGCTTCTGGTAGTCCGCTTGGATAGACGATGATAGCATCTCATTTGGAAGCTTGTTCGATTTTATAGTAACTGCGTACCATAGTATTGGGGTTGGTACGTCCATGAAAAGCAAAAATGAGCTTTATCGGAGTATTTTTATTATAGTTTTTGCCTATGACCGTGATATAGTTGCGTGTTTGACCGTTCACCACGGAGGACGTAGGAATAAACTCTGGTTGTTCTTTGCCGCATCCAAGTGAACTTACTTTACGCTGATTATCAAAAGTTACTTTCCGCTCTCTTTCTAGCATAAGTTGATGCACTAAAAATGCCATCATACCACGTGTCATAGGCATATCATGTTTGAGACCGTATTTAGAAAAAATATTATTGTTGTGAACAAATTCAAAATAGGGTTGATATCGAGCATCACTACCGGGATCACCCGTGGGTATGTCGAATGTATTGAGGGCCACTTTCAGACTTTCGGCTATCGTGATGTTTTGATTTGGTTTAAAAGTTCCGTCGTCATATCAGTTTATGATTCAATGTGATTGTGCATAGCAAGCATATTTTGCATACCATTGATCTTGGATGTCACTAAAGCATCATGTTTTAGTCCCTACATCACCAGTATTGGCACTCAATACTATTTTTAATAATTCTGCACGGGTAATCTTGTTGTCTGGTCAAAACTTATCTACACTGTACCCTGACACTATCCCGCGTTCCCATAGAAACTGTATGCTTTCACGATACTTGTGTGTCGTGATATCGGTGAATGGGCTCACTGTTCGAGCATGAACCGCAGATAGTGATAAAGCAACAATGCTCACCATCAGACTTATTATGATAAACTTGTATAGCGATTTGCTTTTCATGTATTACTATGAGAAGATAAAATATAATCAGATTATTATATTTATAATATACTAACAAGTACAACATAAACAACTACATGTGACATCCTAGCTAATGTCTTAATTCTCATATAAAGTGTAGGTTATCATTCCAAAGTAATCACCAACTGATTGGTAGGCATCTGCGTTCACTCTCAACCATACCTTTGTTCCATGTGTGCTTGGGACTCTTCCATGCTCTCCTGCTGCTTCCTGTATAAACAATACTGTTACATTGGCACCAGTATACGTGTTCAATCCAGATCGCACAGAGACTAGCGGATTACTTACTCAGGTCAATAATTCGAGCGGATCGGCTTTCCAGTCGATATCCCTAGAAGATATTGAGTCTCCGTTCAGACTATCAAGATCTGTCATAGAAAGAGTTGTATAATATCCTGAAGCTGAGCCGTTGTAATCATACACTTTGAAGTAATCTGATTTAACTTCGACAATTTGTGATTGGTTTGAGGCGACTAGTCATGTAATGGCTATGAAATCAGGTCCTTCTATACATAGGGATCATGAGAACCATTCTCCTGACCATGGAGGTATAGTGCTGATGGTAAATGATACGCTGGTCAAGTCTGACATCTTACCGTTATATAAACTGTATCAGGTAGCTACCCTGGTTGCATTGGTTACTCAGGTCATAACGAAATCCATCGTTCGATATCCTGTAACACTGACCGTTGCTGTTTTGACCACTCAAGAGAGATCCACATTTACAGTAGAACCAGGTTCTCCTGTTCAGATCATCGTGAAGGTCTCCGTTGTGATGGTTTGTCATTGAGCTGGATATACAAAGCTTGGTCAAACAAATGCAAATATACGAGTTATATAGCTTTGTGGTGTGCCATTGAATGTAGTAAAGTTTCCTACTATCACCATTCTACCATCTTCTTGAATAGCTATATCATTTACTGCGTTATTAAAGCCGCTTCAGTCAACAAAGGCCGTATCCAGTGCTCCCGTATTCGTCAAACGAGCAATACGATTTTGTGTTACTCAGCTATACGTAATAAAGAATCAACCTGCTACTATGCTACCATCTGACTGTAGAGCTATCTTATTGACCGTGTTATTGAATCATCCAGGTACATTGAAAGTAGTATCTCTTCTACCCGTGCTCGTCAAACGCGTAATACGATTTTGTGTTGTGCCATCGTAACTCGTAAAGTTTCCTCCTGCAATTATTTTCCCATCTGACTGTAGGGCCAATGTGTTCACCGTTCCACCAAATCATCATCCTATATCGAAGGTAGTATCTCTTCTACCGGTACTGGTCAAACGTGTCATGAAGAGCTGTGTTACGCCACTAAAGTTGGTGAAGAATCATCCTACGACTATCTTACCTCAGGTTTCAATTACTATGGCACGCACTGAACTGTCAAATCCTCATCCTATGAGGAAGGTAGTATCTCTTCTACCCGTGCTCGTCAAGCGCGTAATATAGTTTTGTGTTGTGCCACTAAAGTCAGTAAAGTTTCCTCCTACTAATATCTTACCTCAGGTTTCAACTGCTATCGCATATACCCCTGCATCAAATCCCCCTCATCATATTGCAAATGTAGTATCCCTTGCTCCCGTGCTCGTCAAACGCGTAATACGATTTTGTGTTGTGCCATTATAGCTCGTAA
>CAZLWR010000028.1:8888-12142 GCA_964563595.1 uncultured Candidatus Peribacteria bacterium
CCCGTGCTCGTCAAACGCGTAATACGATTTTGTGTTGTGCCATTATAGCTCGTAAACTCTCATCCTACCAATATATTGCCTCAGGTTTCAATTGTTATCGTATTTACGGTGTTATCGAATCATATTCCAATCACGAAGCTGGTATCTAGAGTTCAGTCAGTATTGAAACGCGTAATACGATTTTGTGTTACTCCACTAAATGTAGTAAAGTTTCCTCCTACTAATATCTTACCTCCCGTTTCAACTGCTACGGCATTTACTGTTCAATCAAATCATCATGGAGCCATCGTGGGATCTAATGATCATGTGGTTGCCAGACGTATAAAGTACTTACTGGCTGATCCAGAGAATGATGTGAATATTCATCACGCTAACAGGTCTCAGCTTCAATCTATTTTTATGCTATTCACCGTATTGTTGAATCCAACAAGTCCTCCACTAAATATAGTGTCCTTTCTACCGGTACTCGTCAAACGCGTAATACGATTTTGTGTTACTCCACTAAATACAGTAAATTCTCATCCTACGACTATCTTACCTCCTGCTTCGATCGCTATAGTATTTACTATGTCGTTGAATCCAACAAGTCCTCCACTAAATATAATATCTCTTCTACCGGTACTCGTCAAACGCGTAATACGATTTTGTGTTACTCCACTAAATGTGGTAAATTCTCATCCTACGACTATCTTACCTCCTGCTTCGATCGCTATCGCATATACCCCTGCATCAAATCCCCCTCATCATATTGCAAATGTAGTATCTCTTCTACCCGTGCTCGTCAAACGCGTAATATAGTTTTGTGTTACACCGCTAAAACTGTTAAAGAATCATCCTACCACGATTCTACCATCTGTTTGTATGGCCACTGTGTTTACCCCTCCATCAAATCCTCATCCTATGAGGAAGGTAGTATCTCTTCTACCGGTACTGGTCAAACGTGTAATATAACTTTGTGCTGTACCACTAAAGTTGGTAAAGAATCATCCTACCACGATTCTACCATCTGTTTGCACAGCTACTGTGTTTACTATAGCATCAAATCATCATCCTATGATAAACGTAGTATCCCTTGCTCCCGTGCTCGTCAAACGCGTAATACGATTTTGTGTTGTGCCGCTATAGCTGGTAAAGTCTCATCCTACGACTATCTTACCTCCTGCTTCGATCGCTATAGCGTTTACTGAGCCGCTGAATCATCCTCACACGACAAAGCCGGTATCTATAGTTCCGTCTACGTTCAAACGCACAATGCGATTTACGGCATTTCCATTGAAGTTAGTGAATTCTCCTCCGATAACTAATTTATTATCTGATTGTACCGCTATTACATTGATACCACTATCAAACCCTCCTCATCCTGCTCCAAAGTTGAAGTCTAGCATAAATGAAGATGCACCACAAGAGTAGAAAGTAACCACACCTCCAGATACAATACCCACAGAAGATTCTAATGATGATACTCATCACTCACAGATTACATCTGCATTGGTACTAATTCCACGGGTATTATATGCTTCATCTCCTTCATGCATTACTCTAATTGGCACAAGACTGTTGTCCGGTAGATCCGTCTGAACTTGGATTTGAATTGCTTTTTCAAATTCAAGATGTGATTTCTCATCTCCAATGATAAACTCATTTGCTGCTATAGTTTCAACCACGAAGTTATCCATTGTCTCAAACTCACTATCTCATCATTTATCTTCCATTTCTATTGTTTGTGCTGGTATCTTCACTTGGATATCTCAAGTTGCTATGATTTCACTATCTACCGCTAATGACTTCTCCACTAATGTTGGATTGTATCCTTTTGTACGTAAGTAGAATGTTGTGGCTTTACCAGGGTAATGTTCCAAATAAGCAGACAATTCTTGTGGAATAATTGATTTTCCACCTCCCAATGGATCAAGAACATAGAATGCACCATCTGTAGCTAACACTAAAGTAACTCTACGTATGTTATTACTATTACCCTGTGCAATATATAAGTCGAACACTGTATCTTGAGATGCTAAGGCTAGACTTAATACACTAGCTCATAACGCCTCTTGTTCCATTGCTAGTAATCCTGTATTGACTACTCATTGTGTGATTTCTGTTTCCAGATCGTCAAACCACCTGGTAGGCAATGCCTCTCGTCAACCCGCTTTGAGTAGCATATTCATATTGCCCTGTGCGACATCGAAGCTATCTTTTGTTATTTCTTGTCCTCATACCCTGCTAACCGACATCAGTCCAGTGATGCTAATACGGCCTTGTTCATCAAAGCTGATGCTAGTGTTCGGTATGATGAGATCTCATAGTGCTTGTGTATTATATTCTATGATGCCTGATCAGTTTTCAATGCTTGTGTCATTAGCCCCGGTGTATTCAAGTGCTGGTTCGCTTGTGTTGCCTGATTCAGCTGTGCTACCTGAATATACTTCAACTGGTGTTTCAGTGGTATCACTGGCCTCTCCTGTGAATGTGATTGGCTCTTGAGTAACAGTATCTGATACGTATGTCTCATTGCTTAGGTTATTTTCTATTGGCGTTGGCAGAGCGTTCTCTATTGCTGCTGGTAAGGTATTTTCTGTTATGAGAGAAACATCTGATGGCACATAGCTTTCACTTGGTGATGCTAATGGTTCTCATCCTGTATTGTCCGTTGTCGTTTGCTCGTATGTCGCTACAGCCGGGCTATCACTTTCGCTTTGTGCCTGCATGATATTATTGGGATACAGCTCACAAAATAGTAATGCAAAAATCAGTATCCGACGAAGGACTTTTAGTGCACCAGCGAAAAATTTCGTCCGGTGGAACGAAGATATGTCTAGATGTCTAGGCATAGTACCATTATATTGGGCACTTTTTGGGGCACAAACTCTACCCTATAAATCGACACATTAGAATTGACTCTAAGGACGATTTTAGAAACAAAATATGGTATTCTATAAAAAACTCGAGTAAACATATTTCGACTCCTATTAAAATAGTCTAATATGAATTACAGTAGTATAATAGTCATGTTGTATGTTATCACTATAAGAAAAAACTCACACTATATAATGCGTATACTTGCTAATAATATTATTAGTATTGATTATTCCATTGGATCTGAGATCTGAGATAATCGCTAGGAGGTCGAATATGCTGATGAAAGTGGAGTAGGCTTACGTAGATCTAGTCGACATGCCTATACAATCAGCAATCGGGCAATTCCAAAAAGAAACAACTCGTTAATATAAAAACCGTTAATAACCCTGTCGGGC
>CAZLWR010000029.1:0-11200 GCA_964563595.1 uncultured Candidatus Peribacteria bacterium
GCTGGTCAAGCTCATGAAGAAGGTAGACAAAAAACAAGTTCTTAAGGATAAAGATACTATCAGACAAGTAGATAGAGAACTCAGGAATATAAGATTTACGTAAGCTATAATAAAGCATGAAAACAATAGTAATATCAGGCAGTATAAAATATATCGAAAACATCAGGCATACTATTCAAATCCTATGAGAGCTAGGAATAAAGGCCGATTTTCCCAATATTGATAAGACCATTGAAAGCGAGGATTTATCTATGGAACAAACCAAGCAACTTGCACTCGATCACTACGAAGCAATAACGAAAAGTGATATAGTATATTTTATTGTGCCCAATGGATACATGTGAACAAGCTGTAAGCTTGAGTTAGGATATGCTGTGGCGTTAAACAAAATAATAGTATTTTCTGAGCTCACCCATGACAGTGCACTGGATTGCTATGTACACCACACAATCGGTCTAGATCAATTAGAGCAATTTTTTATGTGTGATACTCAATATCATACTCAACCCCTAAGCATACATTCTTAAATCATGATCATACTAGCAGATAAACCATCTTGATGGACTAGCAACGATGTAGTACAATACATCAAGCATTTTACAAAAAGCAAAAAGTGCTGACATAGCGGCACCCTAGATCCAATGGCAACCGGATTAATGATCTTAGCAAGCGATGAAGATACCAAACTGCTACATGAACTTACGGGGAAAGACAAGTCTTATAAAGCTACTATAGATTTTAGTAAAGACTCTGATACCTGGGATATGGACTATCGAGAACTATTTGTCCAATATGAATACAATGAAAAAGGATGTATGATAAACTGAATGCTACAAGCCTGGCCAAGTATGACTGAGCTACAAAGCATATGCGATAGTCTCACTCATAAAGACTGATTCGAATTGCCGCTTCCAGCCTTTTCTGCAAAGAAAGTAAAGGGCAAAAAAATGTACGACCTAGCTAGACAATGAATTGCACCACAAACTAGCAAAGCAATGAATATTGAAACGATAGAAATAACACAATACAATGCCCCACTGTTAGAGATATCATGCAAAGTGTGATCATGAACGTACATTAGATCCATGGCTCATTGGATAGGCAAACAATATGGACTCGGCGGCATTCTTAGTTCGTTACAGAGAGTAACGATCGGTGACTACTCACTAACTCAAATCACTAAGATTGATCCAGATAGTAAAATAGCTTTCCAAATCGTTTGATAGTACATCAATGGGGCTTAGTATAAGATACTTCTAAGAAGTATGTTTTATGTTTATAAAATAAAAAAAACCTACCTCATTGCTGAAGTAGGTCTTTTCTATTATAGAACTAACCAAAATTAGTTTCTATAGTATGTTTGACTATATGAGTCTATAGTCATACCAGCATCTGTAAACCAGTCAGATGTAGTTAATCCATGATTAACTTCTGATTGATCACTCCAGATTACTGCAGTACTAGTACCAGTCAAAGCTACGTAAGTAGAAGGAGTAGTACTTGTAGATTGTTGAGTCATGTTAACTGACACTGAACCTTCGGATGCAACAGTAATTGCAGCTGAATCTACAGTAAGTTTGAATTCAGTAGTTCAACCAGCGGTTACAGAATAACCTTCTGAGTATCCACCAGTGAATACACAACTTACCTTAGAAGTAGTTCCAGAGTAGACACAGTCTACATCAGTACCATTAACAAGTTTTGTTCCATTAGCTCTAAGCGTAAAGTTACTAGCAGTAACAGTAGTTCCAGAAGTAACAGCAACGTTAAATACTAATTTCTTCAATAATACAGATCCAGCAGCATCAGCAGTAGCTCTAACAGCAAATACATCAGTACCTGCAGAGATTACCGGAGACACAACTGAAGATGGAGCATTAACTGAAAGGCTCAATCTTGTAGCTCTGACTATTTGACTATTTGCAACACCAGTACATACGCCAAGAGTCGCAGAAGCCGAACTATTTTCAGCTGAAACCATAGTTTGAGCAGTACCGCCAACCAATGAGAAGTTTGTAGAAGGAACTACACCAAGTCTCAAAGTTCTAGTACTAGAGTATGAACCGAGTGGGTTCAAGATCTTCGCTCTTACTTGTACAGTTACAGCACTGTTGTTTGGTAAGCTGATACCAGCACCACCATTCAATCCAATAGCGTAAGCGATTGCATTAATAAGTGTAGCTTCACCAACCTTAGTATTACCTACATATAATTCAAGGATGATACCATCAGCTGATACATCAAATCCTGAAGCAGCCAAAGTAGTAGTACTATAGGCACTTGGTACAGAAGTTTGAGAACCAGAAAGGTTTACCAATGATAATTCGTTAATAACAGCATTACCATTGTCAGACTTGAATTCGAAGTTAGCAACAGGAACAGCGATACTAGAAAGTGGCAAGATAGAAGAAGCGATTGGGCTTACATTTCTACATTGAACAGCAATACTAGATACCACATCCAATTGAGCACCAGTTAATGATCCAGGACCAGTAACACTATTACCGTTTACGTCGTCAAGATCGAATGTATCTATAGTATAGAATACATCACCAGTTGTACTAGAAGATGGATGACTAGAGGTAGTAGTTACCTTCAAAGTAACTTCTTTAGAAGTACCTTTTGGTATAACTATACCAAGAGAATTAAATGTAGCAGTTGTACCATTGTTGAATGCTTGAGTAGCAACCAATACACCATCTACGTAAGCCATAACATCAGATACGTAGTTACTGTTTGAAGTAGAAGTAGGATTGATGAAGTTCAAGTTTACCTTGAATCCATTCAATACTAAGTCTCTTACATTGTTCGCTCTAGCAGCAAATCTCAAAGCTACGAAGTCAGTAGACTCAGCAACCATAACTTTACCATTAGAGAAGTTATCAGTTCTAGAGATATTATCTATAGATGCATTAGTGATGATCATCTCAGCACCAACAGCAGTACCATTGAAGTCAGAAGCAACAACACTGTTTTGTGAAGACACATATTCTGCGTTTCCAGCAAATGCAAAGCTGTTTGCGTCTACTCTGAATCTGATTCTATCACCAGCAGTAGCGCTAGATAAAGTATCAAATCTTACCTCAAGAGTATTAGCACCTGGGACAAAGTCTCCGTAGTAGTTAAATTCAATATAACATGTATTTGTACTTGTAGTACCAGTAGCACCTTCACATACAGTTGAACCAAGTACGTTACTTGTAGAATCTACCATAACATTGTTAACGTAGAGTCTGAAGTTTTCAGCACTTCTTTCAGGAGTTACATAAAGACCAGAACTAGTCTTGTTATCAACGTATACTCTAATCTTTTCTACTCTAATAGCAGATTTAGTGTTTACGTTTGCTCTAAGACCAAATACAAGTGGTTCTCTTGTAGGAACATTCATATTTGCAACAGTATCAGCTCTAACGATAGAGTTACTACCTTCTTTCACACAGTAAAGTGCAGAAGCAAAGTTGTTTGAACTCTTAGTTACATTAACACTGAGCATAGAATCAGTTTCTCTTGCAGTAATATCTGACGCGTCGTCAAGATAGAACTCGATAGGATCATCTTTATCTCCACCAATAATATCACCCTTAATGTAGAATGATCTTGTAGTAGAGTAAGGAAGTGTGTAACTATCCAATACGAATGTTACGAACTTACCATCAATACTAACTGTAGCAGGAACTACGCCAGTACCAACTTCAAGTCTCAAGTTTCCAACGATACCGTTCAAACTCTTAGAAGACTTCAATCTAATTGCTTTCACATCAACAGACTTAGAAGAACTATTGTTCTCTAAACTGAATCTACCCAGTAGTTTGTTAGTGTCACCAACATATACGTACGTAGAAAGAGTACAAGAGTTAGCACCAGTCCAGATTGCTCCAGTTTGAGATGCACCACCTTGTGCAGTAAATGTAATTCTAGATTGATTGGAAATGTCGATAGTATTAATAGGAGCAGATATTACTCCGTCATCTACCATAACAGTACCATTTGATAAAGTAGCGTTAGTTACTTTAACTGTACCTCTTTGATTTACAGAAGCACCAGTCAATGAATCGAACAATACCCAGAATGATTTCAACTCATTCTTCTTAAGCATAACTGGAGTTGTGAAACTCAAGATAGCTTCAGAGAAGTTGTTGAATGTTCTAGCATTTGTTACTTTTACACCGTCTGCATTAGCTATAGAAACTTGTGCATATCTCCTATCCATAAGAGAGTCGTCAAGCTTAATAGTAACAGTAGTGAGGTTACCATCTTCAGTAGCAGTTACGTCAAACTTCAACACTTCGTTGTTGTAAGATGTTCTACCAATGTAAATAGTACCGTTTTGACCGATTGGAGAACTTGCGTTCTTTACCAACTTAGCTTTGTTTGTTCCAATTGGAGTAGGAACTACAGAACCAGTTTGATCAATAACGTCAAAGTCACACTCGAAATCTCTAGATCTGTAAAGCATAACAACTGCTTCAGCTCTAGAAACCGGTCTATCAAAACTGTATACATCAGAAACAGTAGTAATACCATTCTCCAATGCATATGCATGATAGTTAGCATACCATGGAGAAACACTTTCATCCATGTAATCTGCCATACCTCTTACCAATGTTGCCAACACTTGCGCCTTGGAAACAAAAGTATTTGGGTAAAAACTACCGTTACTTCCTCTCATAAGACCAAGCTCACAAGCTTTAGTAACAGCAGCTGACAAGTAAGGACTTACTTGATCAGCGTCAGCAAATTCACAGGCAGTATCTGGATTAACCTCCAAACATAGGAAGTCTTCACCAAAGTTACCAATAAATTTTGCCCATTCTTGTCTAGTCAAATTTCTGTATGGACCAAAAGCATCTGCGTCCGCAGTTGTTGTGATTCCATTTTCTTTAGCTCGCGCAAAGGCGTCTAAATACTCTTGATTGTATGCAGCTTTCACTAATGGAGCAGCTCCCAAGAAGCTTCCAGCGAATAAGACTGCAGACAATACTGACAATACCAATTTTTTCATCCGCAATAGATAAAATAAATATAAATATAAAAATATAGTCGTGATGACTACTGCTGTGTCTCCACACAGACTCACTTTCACAAGTAACCAATACATACCAATTTTCAAGGCTATATAGGCAATAATTGCCTATATAAAAGCAAATTAGTAGCGTAAGTTCTTATTAAAAGTCAGTATCACTATGGGCTATACTAGTATGGACGGATTCTGTGACAATAAACATAATAAAAAATTGACAATTGCAGATTATATTGTATCTACAATTATCAATTCCAAAGCTTATACAAAATATAGGATTATTACCCTAGAGATTTTAATTCTATTATTTTGTCTCGTATGCTCATTTGCTGTATTTGTTCACTATGCGTCACGGTGTAAAAAGTAATATTATATTGTTTGATGTAATCAGACAAAAGTTCAGCAACCTTACCTATAATGGCAGAATCTATATTGTTTATAGTTTCATCAAGAAGTAAAAAAGAATTACGAAATACCACACTAGTCGCAAGGACCCAACACAATCTCAATATGGTTTTTTGTCAACCACTCAGTGATTTTACTTCTCTCGATCAGTATTTATCATTTATGATTAAGTGCAACTCATCTCCCTCTTCACTCACTTGAATCAGAAGTTCAAGATCCAATACTTTTGATAAAAATGCGTTGATATACTCATTGAGGATGGGTATATAAGACTCCAATACATATAAAGTAAGTTCTTTACTGAAAATACCATGAAGGTTGTTTGCTATCTCAAGTTGACCTTTTGTTTCCAAGGACTTCTCCTCTGTTCTTTTCTTTTCCATATGCAAGTCGCTGGCCTTATGGACTAACTGTTCCAACTGTTTTGTGGCACTCTGTAAATGAGGTAGCTGTAGATAACGGGGAGTCTGTAAGGCGGCTTTTTTTTCAGAAAGGCTCAGTTCTGTTTTAGATATTTTTATATCCAAAAGTTCTAACTCATTAGCTAGCTGTCTATGTTCCGCATATAATGCATAATATTGTTGTAATTGTTGTTGTAAGGATTGAAGTTGTTGTTGACCGGCTATCAGCTTATCATTAGTTATTTTTAAGTTCTTGTTATAGTCTTGGTATTGAATCAGGAGCAGATCTGAATTAGCCTTAGAAAGATAGGTATAATCTGATCTGATCTGTCACAATACTCTTTCTACCTCCTCTTTTTCTTTTTCTAAGACAGTAATTTGTACCTGGTTGCCCGAGAGCGAACCGACATTGTCTCAAGAAGAAAGACGGGCGATAGTTGTTTGGTATTCTAAGCCGCTGGGCTCAAATGTATCATACATCAATGATCCCTTATCATTATTTTTTGTTATTAAAAGACGATGTTGAGTCGTTAGAATCGTCTCTGTTTCCTGCAGCTTTGTTTCCACCTTGGTAATCTGCGATTGAATATCTTCTATTTGACCACTTACTTTATCAAAAGCTCCGGTGTTGATTTCTTGAACAAAAGGACAGTTTGCATCAATCTTTTTGCAGTAAAATGTCGATAAACGCTCTGACTGAACAAGTAAAGAATCCAAGCTTCTTTGTAAACTGGCAGCCTGATCCTGTAATTCGACACGAGAGCGTTCAGTGTCAGCAATGGTTTTTTGAATGACAAGAATGTCATGTTCAACTGCTTGTATGACACACTCATACTCCTTCTGTTTAAGAAGCTCGAGTTGTTTTTTGATGGCTTCCTGCTCCTGTCAACGATTTTGTTGCTGGGCATATAGGGTTTGTATCTTCGCCTCTAGGGCATCTAACTCTTGTCTTTTGGAGACACCAAGCTGCTTCAATTTATCTAAAGCCTGAAGATAGTCTATAAAAGTTTTACTGGGGTAGCTAAACCCATAGAATGCAATTTTTTGTCGTGCGACGTGCTCAATACTTGTATCTAGACCCGCAATAGCACTTAGTAATGATTCTCTCTGAGAAAGAAGTTCATCTAATTGTAACTGCAGGTACTCTCAGGGCGCCTCCCCGTCTTTTCGGCCATGCTGCTTGTAGTAGGCATCCAGTTTCCTTGCGAGAGCGTCACAGTGCTCTTTTTTAGTATTCGTCTCCGATACTCATTGTTGATAAGATTGTTGTAGAGCATGAACTTCTGATTCTATGACGGAGTATTCTTTCGCAAGTTTGTCCAAGTACTGTGTCCATTCTGTCAGACTCCATTGGGTCACATCATACTTAAGGCTATCAGCATTGGTAGATAAAGGATCATTTATAAACTGACTAATACCTACTTTGTCAAACTCTGTCTGCAGCAAGGGATCATCACATAGACTAATCAACGACTGGATAGTTGCCACCAAAGGAAGCAATGTGTCGTACCATGTCTTATAGTTTTCTACTATATGAGAAGATTCCGTGAGTACTTTATATTGCCCTCTTAATTCACTTTTTTTCTCTGCAATTTTGTCTCTGACTGTGTCAATAGCGTCCAAGTTAAACATCAACTTAAGTATATCTATTCTTGTTTTGGGCTGAAGATCAAAAATATTTTCACTATCTTGCATAAGAACATGACGTTGTAGAAATACACTTCTAGGAGGTAAAAGCAGTTCAATATTTTGTTGAACCTCGGTACTAGTATGAAAATCAAACGACTCCAAGCTATTACGATCTATAAAGTCTGAAAAATCCTGGCCATAGGTAACAACTTCTTCAAAGTGTTTTTCAAGTTCAAGACTGAAGGTCTCTACATCAGCCGTAACCTTGTAAAGAGCAACTCATTTTTTACCAGTCAACGACCTCTCGATCAAAAAAATCTCAGCATTATCGTTCATAAATAATACTTTTGCCCATCAGGTTTTCATATGCACGTTGAGCATATCACGTTTACTATAACCATACAGGGCATACACCAACCCATCAAAAAATAAAAAACTCTTACCAGATCCAATAGGGGCTTTGATAAGGTACTTTCCGGACTTCAAAAAAACAGTAATAAGCTGATTTTCAAATGGACCGATATTTTGATAGCTAGCACAAATAATATGCATGGATTGTTTTATATTGACATATCAAATAATATGATTAATATTAGTTACTCTATATAATACTTTTTTAATCCGTAAATCAAAAGATAATATGAACAGCCATGAAACTACAGCAACGAAAAATCAACTAGAGGTACTAGCGAAGCGTTTAGAAGAAAAAATTGAAAGACTCATAACATTTTTACACTCCAATGAAAGTAATTTCACTACGCATCATGGCTCTACTTTGTGATGAACACGAAAAATGGACAAACAAGCAAGTGGTAAACTATACTCTCACTTCACTGATTCTCCCGATAGAAGCCCAGGTCATTATCCATCTATCAAAAGTGTATACAAGAAAACCTTCTTTTATCGTCTATACGATATAACTTGAGTAGAAAAAACTGGAAAGTTACGCCCAAATGATCCAGGATATATTAACTATCACAACATATCCGCCAGTGTGCACATCAATTTAAACATACTTGAAGACGGAGACTATACATTAATGGTAGAATTTCCTTACCCTTATAGCGAAATGTGAATAAAATCACTCTCCCTGGCTCCTAGAGATGGCATAAATTGGATAGATATTTGCAAACCAGATGGATACTATATCATGAGCAACGAAGAAAAAGCAAAGAAACTGAAAGAAATTGATATATATCTGACAACACTTTTTGAAAGCGCAGGCATTTTATGAGGGTGGAAAGAGAATCTCAAAAAACGAGCATTCGACATAAAATGATTATTTAAGTTCTAAGGCACCGCACTATTCAACAGATTCACTGTCATCTCAGACAGTGTTTTTTTTTGGATTGGAGAGTCTATATATTGAAGGGCCTTGGCAAAATACACTTTGGCGTTATCCAATAAGCCCTGCTCTTTGTACAAAAGTCAGATTATATAATATGTTTGCCATTGAGGATACTTTTTAACCAAGGGTATCAACAGTTTGATGGCCTGAGTAGTATTACCTTGTATGAGAAGCTTGCCCGCCTCCCCATAGCGGCAAATAAACTGCTGACCTGATAAAACAATAGGACATCGTTGGAGAGCAAAATCATAGACTTGGGGATACTGAGTGTAAAGTTGTTTGATAGCAAGCATATCACCACTGCCTACCTGCAGCCTATCATACACATACCGATCAAACACTGTTTGAAAATCCACATCTACTAGCCTGCCAGTATGTTCTGAGACAAAAAGTTGTTCCAAGTACCCATATATTTTCTTGTCGGAAGCAGTCCTGTCATTTACATTGTGTTTTTCCATATCTATCAAATATCTTCGTCACTCTAATTTGAGTCTGGGAGATTTGGTTTGTAAGAAATAATTAGTAGCCTGAGTATATTCTTTTTTATCATAATATACCAAACCCAATAGAAATTGGTACCGCTCCTGATTATCGGAATCCACTTGCAAGAGAACATCCAAGGCAGACAACGTTATATCATATTCGTGAGTCAATAGACCCACATAGGACTTTATTTGATAGGGAAGTATATAGTTTGGATTTTTGCTAATGGCATAATCTGATAAAGTTTTCGCCACACCAAATTCCTGGTTTTTGAAATATGCTATCGCGAACAAAGCCTTCAAATAATAATCAGGTGCCTCTGTATAAGAGTGGAACACATCGAATTGTCTCCAAAGTTCATTTTTGAACACAGCATACTCACCAGTCAGCTTATTTATTTCTTCTTTTTGAAAAATGCCTTGCAGCAAGTTCAGCGTGAAACGATAATACACTGCGTCGTCACTAGCAATAGAACCCGATGCTATATAGTTTGACAAAAAACCATCCAATTCACTATACCACTGCGGGGACGGATGCATGTCATTAATAAGTATTTTCATAAGTCTTGCCCTATCTCGGTCATCAGTTTGTTTCATCAATTCCGTGAAATAACTGGCAGCCTTGTCGTACTGAGCACTCGCCACTAGATAATCGATCAATACATAAAGATCTTTTATGGCCTTACTTTCTGCATATGTTTTTTCCAAGTCACTGCTACCATGTTGTACAATATTTTTCTGTAAATCATCGAGTGAATATTGCATGCCAGTAGAAGTATTATCTTTGGAAAGCGGCCCAATGGTACATCCAGCGACTATGATTACCAACAAAAATAACAAAATATGCATTAATTTTTTCATTCAAGAAAAACAAACTAAAGTCTCAAGAAACATAATCATTATAAATCAGATTACAATCTATTGACCAGGTCGATAGTTTTTTGATTTATTTGATAGTGATAAAGATCTTGTATATAATCCGATACACCGGGAGCAAGAAGATCAGCAAGTGATTTATTTGTTTGTTCGTCAATATAGGCTTTGATATCGTTGACATATTTATAGCGATAACTTTTACCAATTTTTTCTTTGCTCGTATAAATGTATCATTGTTTGATTTCTTCTTCTAAAATGTTTGCATATCCTCCATACCATTGAAATCAGCCGCCCTCTCGAGCAGCAGGCCATTCGGATTTTAAAACAGATAAGAGGAGTTTGTTGGTGTTTTCATACAGATACCAATTGTTTCTAGCTAGCAATTCTTTGGTTCTTTGTAATTCTAATTGTTGTTTAAAGGAAATTTGATCTCTTTTTCTTGCCAGCTGAAGCTTCTGGTATTTCGCTTTTTCAGTATCTTTGGCAATCTTCACTTTTTCTGTGCAACTCAACTCAATCTTGGCCTTTTTAGCAGATTGTTCTGCAGCCAACGACCTATCGACGGCTAATTCGGATCCTGATATATAAAATCACGAAGTACTTCTCGTGACCTCTTCTCACTCACGCACTTCATGATAACAGCTTTCGTCCACCAATCAAGTCAAATCGTGGAACAACGACAAACACATTCCATCATTACGCAAACCCCGTCATCCCACAAACGTCTTCACCTCTAGCCCCTGCCGTAAGCCGCTGAGGGGGAACCTCTTCTTACCAACTTGGACAAGATATCATTGGGCGTCTATTGCTCCACTGCTATTATTTACAACGCTAAATTGTTCATACAGACTGTCTGATCAAACAGGATTTGGCAATACAGAATGCAATCTCAATAAGAAATTATCAGTCACGGCTGAAATGGGTGAAGACTCAGGATTTTCGATAGAAGGCGAAGTGATCCTTTCTACAGCACTACAAAAGTCGGCCGTTTGCTCCTTATGGCAGGCCACATCTTCCATGTCAGACAAGATTGAATTTG
>CAZLWR010000030.1:0-10861 GCA_964563595.1 uncultured Candidatus Peribacteria bacterium
TTCGCAGCCGTATGCTATGTGATCTGCTTTCTCTTCATGCGTATCGCTTCGAAGAACATGAGAATCAAGGCACTGGAGGACGAAATCGCACAGTTGAAGAAAAACCAAAGATTGGGGTAGGATTGCCAACTACCGAACACAGTGACACAAAAACAACATGAGGTATTTGCCTCAACCGACCGTCGGCGATCCCGGCGGTTTTTTCATATGCAATAGTATGTTGACATTTAGACCAATAACTTTATAATACATCTACTTTTATTACTTTTTGATATATAGTGAAATCGAAACATGATATTATGCAAGAGGTGCAGGACCAATTGAGGGTTTATGAAGTGACTTCCTTTATGAGTGAGGAAGCTCAATGATTATTTGTAGAATTGTTGGCAAGGCAAGGCGTAGAAACAGCTCAAGCACTGCAACACAAGATGCGGAGTATGGACTATTTGGTATTGGTCAATGTGGCTGATGAAATACGTGCTTTGGTAAATATCGTAAGAGCTGCCTCTTTGCAAGTACTTAGGACTTTGTGAGATATAGACTTATGATGACATCAAACTGATACTCGTGCAGCGAGATATTGTAATTGGACGCATGAAGATGCTGATAGCGTTATAGAATATTTGCAAGAATTAATAGATACTGGTGGGTTTATTCGATCGGTCACGACTATGGCAGTAGAAGGGGATTTGGTTATTAGTCCTGAATTTCATTATCCGCCTGTTCCTAAATTGGGTGATATACATTTTAGTGATGGTATATTGACGCTGGATGTAGATGGAAGCATTAGCAAAGAAGAGCTTCAAGTAGCATTGTCATATGCCAAAAAACTTTTGCGAGATATATCCGAGAAGAAAGGAGTCCGTTTTCCACAATTAACTCAATGTAATACTATACCAGGTCGAGGACCCAATGAAGAGATAAGAAAATATTCTGAAATGATATATTGGAAATATGATTTACCGTTCGAACCGGGAATCTTTATTGAAGATGGCATGCATTTCCCTGCATCTTATATCAACAAAACACAAGCAGATCATGAGCGTATTATGCAAGAAAGTAAAGGTGCTCCATCCAATTAGGAATTATATGTTATACTTACTCTATGTTTAAAACCAAAGCAGATCTTATCGATCAAACAGTCAGATACATCACGGATGCTGAAAAGTTTATAGCATCCTATAAACCTCTTGAGGTTGAGCTGTTTCAATTTTGGAATAGTCAAAGTGTGGGTTCTTTTGGTGCCTTTATTGCAAAGTTACATACCTTGGATTATGCCAGTCTTCTTAAGGCACATGAAGAAGCTACTGCACTTTTTGAATCTATTGTTCAAAAATCATTGGAAATAACAGATGCTTTGTGAGTTGTTTCTGTGGTGGATCCCGCTGTTGCACATGACAAAGCGAAATATTACTTTTGGAATCCCGGAGATGCACAGGGCGTTATTAACTTTTTTCGAGATATTCAGGGAACTTGAGCAATGCGTGTGTTTCATACACTATTGTTTTGAGACCAATTGACTATCACTATGCAATTCCATTATCCTCCAAGACCATATTTGAGTACTATTCAAATTCAAGATGGTATGGTTATCCTCAATATGGACGCTAAGGCTAGCAAAGAAGATATTGAGAATATCATTTTGTATGCCAAGAAGTTTTTGCGGCTTATCCATGAACATATGAATGTGAAATTTATACAGTTTACACCAAAAAGTGACATACCTGCTTTAGATTGAAATCTGGAAATGGAGATAGAGGAGTCAAGAAAGCTTTATGAACAGTATGGATTGCCGGTAGAGCAATGAATTATGTTGCAGTTGCACGCTGATCTTGATCCGCTGTATATTCATAAGACGAAAGAGATGTATGAAAAAGAAGTCTGAGTGGATAAAGCTTCTCCGATGAATTAAGAACTATTGACAAATGTAAGTAAATATGTAAATATAATATGTGGTTCAAACCAAAACCACTTCTATACCATGAATGCTCTCAAACCAGCCACGATCTTTTTCGATCTGTGGTTCGCGGCAGTAGCGACCGCGGCCATTCTGATCGCTATCTTCTTTTGCATTTGGTTCCCTTCCAACACAATACCCACTCGTGGCGAGTTGCTCGCAACGGGAGGGATCATCTATACTATCGCTTTCGTGCTGCGTCGCCTCGAGGCATACTTTCTGAGAGTAGAGACGAAGGAAGCAGAGAAGTATGGTGAAAAGTAGAAACCAAAAACGTAAATCAAACGAGGTACATCCTCACGCCGCCGCCGGTACTGTCCGGTGGTTTTTCATATACTCCCTAGTAATGAAATTTTCTCAGATTATTCTATATTTTTCGTGGATGAGATAAGTACTGCTGGCTATTTAGTTTTCGATGGCGTAATGAGAATTGTTTACGTTGATATACAGAATATCCATAAAGGTATACAAAAATTAGGACGGATAATTGACTGGATGAAATATTATAATTACATGAAAACAAAATATTCTATTGATAAAATCATAATGTTTATTGGGTATCTTGATAGATATAAAACCCTTTATCGTTATCTAGAGCATTGTGGTTACGAATTAGTTTTTAAAGAAACAATGTTGCTTAGAACGAAGCAAATAAAAGGTAATGTAGACATAGATCTAGCTATACGTGCTGTTGATGATTGGCATCATAAAGTTATGAATCAATTTTTCCTCGCAACTGGAGATGGTGACTACAATTCATTAATTTACTTTTTCAAAGAAAGAAATGCTCTGGGTAAAGTTTTTATTCCTTGAAAGTGTGATACTTCTCGTCTCTTAACTAAGGCTGCTGAAAATGCCGTTGTCGATTTATCTAATCTCAAAAGTATTCTTTCGAAATAAAAAATACCCACAAATTTCTTTGTAGGTATTTATGAGATATCACATGTCCATTTGGCATCATGGTATATCACTACTAACACAATCAAAGTATAAGAATAGCAAATATAAAATCAAGTATTCTCAAAGAAAAAGTTAGGAAAAGTTTTTTTTCTGGTATGTATTGGAAAACTGAGTATACATCCAATTCCTTGAGGACACTTTATGACATACTATTGACATTTCATAAAAGGTTTTTACTTATCATCTTCTTCTGATTATATTCTATTTCTAATATGTTTAAAAAAAGAGACGATCTCTTGCGAGAGGTAAAGAGGACAGTAGATTCTTGTATTACGATGTCTGTAGTTAGTCCGCAGACCGAAACATGGGTTCAGGAATTTTGTCATACATACAAGGTACAAACTGCTGATGCGTTATTCGCAAAAGCTCAGCTTATGGATTATTTTGTACTTGCAGCATTTTATGATGCTTTGTGCAATTTGCAATCGTCTATCAAGGATAAAGCCTTGGAAATATTAAGTGCCATGGGTGTAATGCAAGTGTGACCAAATGCATTTGAGGGCAAAGAGACGGTGTGTTATAATTGGCAACAAGAGGATCTCAATGGGATTAGTAAATATCGACATGACCAAGAAGCTCAGGGTGCTATAAAGGGGGTTGTGAAGCTTTTGGAGGAGGAAGATTTTGTCCTGAGACCCATGTTTCATTATCCACCGGTGCCAAAACTTGCACAGATGCAGTTTAGTGATGGACTGGTAGAAGTCGTTGTTGATCCAAAGAGCAGCTCAAGAGAGATAGAGGAGATTATTGCTTACACTAAATGAGTATTATATGATATCAAAGATACTGAAGGAGTAGATTTTGTACAATTCACTCATAGGAATCAAGTGCCTGGCTGGGGCAGCAATGGGGGTGGTCATTTTGAAAAAGTCTCTAAATCTATATATGAAAAATATAATCTGAATTATGAGCCGGGGATTATTGTTATTGCCACAGAGCAAGTCGACCCTGCTTATATGCGTTTAACTCAAGCGGATTATCTGCGTATAGAACATGAACAATCCCTTGCTCCAATGAATTAACTTACGACACGTTTATAACAATCTTGTTTGCCACTACACTTGGACAAGTCAAACAAGATTCTTTTTTAAATACGAAAAACTATTGACTTCCTATTGTTTTAATGTACTAAATTGTTTATAATTATTATGATTTATTTTTTGTATTTCTGTTTATTATGGCTCAGGAAGATATTTCAAACAAACTTGGTGCATTTTTTCAAAGTCAATGAGATGGTGCGACTTCAAATCCACCGTTAAAACTAGAGGCACAACAAACTATAGCACCAAATGCACAGTTGGATCCTATTAGGCAACAGAAAGCAGCCTTGAGGGCAAAGATCAATATACTATCATTGTTTCAGGATGAGGTAAAAGGTATGATCGACAACATTGATAAAAGTCAGGTAGTATTATTTCTCACGGATGTGGAGAGTCTTTCGGGTGAAGCCTATACTTTGATTACAGAGTATGCTAAACTTACTTCCGAAGAAAGAAGAATAGAAAACAAACCTTTTGCTGTAATTCCTGTTTGGGTTACTCCTACTGAACCAAAAGCATGAACATATCTGAGTACATTGCAATGTATTCCTAGACAAAGAAGTATTGCTGACTCTGCTCATACTAATGTGGGCCTCAAAGAAGTTGCAGGTGGCTTGAGAGGCGTATATGATAGCAGATTTGCAAAAACATTTGCTTGTCTGTCGGTTGTGTGCTCACCTGCCAATTATGATATGTATAGCAAGGTAGTCTCTCATATGCTCGCAAGTGGAGTGGTAAACAATAAATATTATCCATCATGATTTCATATGCTGACCAATGCGGCACAGCAAAATGTCTTGGATAAAGATGATGCAACATCATGAGCCATTGATAAACATATAGAGCAGCTTTCAAGTGCTGCTCCTGGTGCTAATATGCTCGAACATATTAAAACTGCTCTCAATGAAAACCCTGATACTGCGTGAATTGTAGAATATATAGACACGAGTGATATAGTAATTTTATGAATGCATGCTGATTTACTAGGAAAAAGATGGTATAGATTGGTAGAAATGTATTTGAAACATGTAACTGAGCAAAAGAAGATGCTGAATCAGCCTTTTGTAGTTATTCCATTGGCTTTGGGTAGCTGTGAACCTGATTCTTGGTTAAATAACTATAGAAAAATCCCTGGTACGACTAGAGAGGGAGCGGGCGTTGCACTTGATATAGCACGTGATAAAGAATTAGCATTGGGTAATTGTTCTACAGAACTTTCTAAGTTAGTAGAGGATTTCGTAAGAGCTCAATGACATAAGCAACTTCAGCTTTTCCCTTTGTATCCGGTGAGTCAAATGCCGGTTATGGCGAAATTTATTAAGCATTTGCAAGCAGAAGGACTGGTAGCAAAGTCTGATGCAGGTATAGCTTCTGCACCTGTAAAACTTGTAGAGACGAAGCAAATAGAGACCATTAAATCTCAATCCGCAATGGGCAACCAAAACAGACTCATGCAATTTGGTGGGGAGATGATCAATAAAGTCGATAATAATGGTTTAGTGTTGGTAATGGTCGATGCAGAAACGATTGCTACTCAACAATATGATACATTTAATGATTATTATCAAGATATTGGAGCAGGAAATCCCACCAAAGCGGCCTTTAGTCTGCTAGTTACTCAAATGCCAGAAGGTCAAATGTCAAAAGTTAAATACAGATCTCTCAATTATGGCAAACCTTTAAAGGGTTGACAGGTCGATTCTGTTTTGTCTGATACTGTCGGCTCACTTAACAAACGAGCAGAGTCTAATTCGTGAGTGATTGGCAAAGGGATCCTTATTGTTGTAAGTGAAGATAATAGAAAATTTGCGGATAGTTTTAAAACCTATATGTTCATGTTGGCTCGTAAGTACAATACTCAAATAGACTTTTTATATATATAATTTCTAAACTATAATGCCAACATCTTTAAATGCAGCAAATGCCTCTGAGTCACTAAAAGGGAAAACAGTCGGTATTGTGTGTGACCGACATTCAAATAGTAACAAAGAAATAGATGCGATAGTACGCATGTTACAATGAGTATGAGCTTCTCCATTTTTTGTCAATGATCCTGGTATGGCTGCACGTTCTCGTTTAGAGTGATTTGTTAACAATATTGAGAAAGCTGATCTGTTTATTGTTTGTAACAATGTAGATCTTATGGCTCGTCGTACTAGCGGTGGCGACATGACTGCAATTCTTAATAGTGTGAGAGAATCCGGTAAAATGATTTACGAGGTGCCTGTCAGCGTATTTCTTTTTGATGAAGAATCGCACTTTGGCGGTATGTTGATAGATATTATGATAAAAAAGGGTGGTGGAGATTTGACCAAAAGAACGAAAGATACTATAAGTTTTGTACTCAACGATTGGGCACAAAATGCAGGTACCAGACAGGCACTTCATGATACTTTGATGCCTGCTGATGGAGCAACTTTGGAAGGAAGACTTTCTGGTCAAGCGGCAACTGCTAGTGCTAAGTCTGCACAATATGAACAAACAAATAATCTGAGAATAGATTATCTCGTGTGATTAGTGGGGCAGTATATCGCTCAAGGTAAATTTGAAGAATTGAATAGAGGTATTTCAGTACGTGCGGAGCAATGACTTTCGAGCAGCACTTCAACTGCAGCTTTGCAAAAAGCATTACGCGATAAATTTGGTGATTCTATCAAGGTGGATTATAGCTTTTGATGGAGTCAAAGTGATCGCACAACAGCACCAACTTCTCATAGCCTGAAAGTCTCTTGATGACAAGTAGAGGAGTGATTGCAGGTATTGCGTAAGATCCGCATTGAGAAAATAGTTAACGGCATCAAAAACCTCATTAATAATGTAAATCCATATATTGTTAATGGATACACCATACCTGAAGAGCTTCATCTTGATAGTGCTGGTCAAAGACAGTGTGTTCAAGCTTTTGCTGCAGAGTGATTATCTGTACAATATGAAGAAGATAATGGTCGTCCTGGTGATTCATCTCCGTCTTTCAACCGTATTCGTCCTCATTATATCAAGTTTAATAGTATCCCGCAAATACAAGAGAAGCTCGCTGGAGCCCTTGCGTCTGTATTATATACGAAAATTTCTGGTTCTGGTGACGTGACAGGACCTTGGAAAGTATATATTGATGAAATCAATGGTAGCAACAACGATCTTCCTTTGGAAGTGTGGTATGGTGCACAAAAGATATTATGACATGGGTTAGAAATAACTCAAGGACAAGACTTTTATTCACCAAGACGTAAGTATCTCACTATTACAAAATAAGTCATTCTAACTAAGCATAAAATAGAACACTCAAGTATTGGGTGTTTTTTATTTATCGGGCGGTGTTTCGTCTTCTTCTTCTTCTTCTTCTTCGAGCAACATCATACCCACCAGGAAAATGAGTACTCCTGCCAGTACTGCGATAAGCATTCAGATTATTCCAAGTTCTACAACTTGTTTATGGATGATATAAGTACCCAACAAACTTAATCCTACTGCTAGTGTAACATATCCGTAGTAAGAAAATAATGATTCTTGCTTGATATTATAGCTATCCAGGATAGGGTTTTCATAGACCGTCCCAAGCCCGCTCGCGATGACCAGGAACAGAATGAAATTGGGATTGAGTGCAAGATACCGACTAGTGAGGTGAAGATTTCGTAATTGTGTTTGTTGAACAAGTAAGATAACAAGATACAAGGTTATGAGTAGTGGGAAAAGATAGTGTTTATTGAGAATCGCTAGTCCTTGTCGCCATGCTAGTGTTCAAGAGCTGAGATCTCCACTAATCTTTGTGTGGTCAAGCTGCATGGTGCTCAATGGTTTTGCTTTGTCGGAAAGGATAATATATCGATGTGCGATGGCAGCTGGTATAATCAAAATAGGCAAACCAAGGATAATAAGCAAAAGTCCTCAGATACCATCTGCTATGATATGCTTGCGATATACTAATGTTTTACGGAGTCTCATCTTTATAGAGTAACTTTTTAGTCAGTCTTAGATTTTCTTCAATCAATATTCTATTTCTACCTACTACATCTCAGATGATGCCTACTGACAAGAAAGTACAGCCAATGGTAGTAAGAATGCCTCAAATGACTAGCGATTGGATCTTGCCGCTGCCAAGGTCGGTAAACATATAGAAATATAAGAAACGGATAATGAAAGACATACCAATAATCAGAAAAGGAATACTTGCCCCAAAAAAGATTCTAAAAGGTTCATACATCGTATATACTCTGATAATGCTTGTTGCTGATTTTTTCATGTGCACCCGGATGTTTGCAAACAATCTGGATGGGCGAGTAGGTGCATTGGTAGTTATATCAATTCGCTCAATATGAAGACCCTTTTTGTAGGCCTGTAAGATAGTATCGATCACATAGCTAAATCTGACTGTTACATTGAGTACCTCTAAGGATTCTTTGCTGTAGGCTCTGAATCAACTTACTGCATCTGGTATTTCAATACCGGTAAAGAATCACATAATTACATTACCAAGTTTTTGGAATATTTTTTTGTATCGTTTAAAATGAGCAACTTTCCCGGGATTTCTATCACCAATAACCATGTCTGCTTTCCCATCCACGATAGGTTTTACCAGGGCTGGAATATATTTGGAAGGGTATTGATTATCGGCATCAGTATTGACTACGATATCGGCTCCGTGTGAGAGACAATATGCTACTCAGATCCTAAAGGCAGTTCACAAACCTCTATTGGATGGGAACTTGATAATATGATGTACGCCATGTGCTTTCGCAACTGCTGCGGTTCTGTCTGTTGAGCCATCATCCACGACCAATATTTCTATCTCATCGATTCAGGGTATAGATTTTGGTAGCTCCTTTAATACTTGGGGCAAGTGATCTTCTTCGTTTTTACAGGGAATTTGAATAATAAGTTTCATAATATGTTATTGAGGTATTAAAATCATAAGGTACTGAGTATATTGTTAAGTAACTTTTTATGCAAGTATGTTGTCGGATTTTTCTATTCAGCTTATTTTTTGTGTTCATTTCCATATTTTCCATCCGCTGCTAGCTCCGATTACTACTAGACATGTTCACCACACGAGTCGCTGTGTGATGGGCAATCCCATGAGATTCAGGTAAAATACGAGCAGAGGAATGACACTAATAGAAAAGGCAAAACTCAAGGCAATAATCTCCAATAGATCTATTTCTGATTCAGCAAATAATGCTTTGGTGACTCGATAGCCTGGCAAAAACAATAAGCAAACTGACCCAAAAACAATACGAGGTATATCTACTGTTCGTCCTTCATAGTAATTGCTGATGAGCAAAATCACCGCAAGAACTGCGAGCAAAAGTAAGGACCAAAGTAGTTGTTTTTGTAGTGACATATATGCTAGCTAAAGACTAAAGGCGGAAAGCTGAAAGCTTTATTTTGTTTTTGTTCGATCTATTTGATACCAAGCAAAATAAGGAGCAGTTCATCAAGACAAGAGTGTGAAGCATCAACCAGAGTAATTTTCTTCGGGTGGTTGTTTGCTACCGATATAAAGATAGGTCGGTGTTCATACGATGCTTGGATAATCTATAGCCAGATTTTTGCATTTATTCTGAGGGCTTCGTCCATACCGTTTATCGGCTCGTCATTGGGAATCATCACCTCGTGTATTGAGATCAAATAATCAGGGAGCTAAGACTTGTCAGGGCATCCGTCATTGTATCCGCGGACTGTATCGGATTCCTGGAACTATAATTGTTATATCATTGGACAAGTTTTTGCCCGTATCACGAATAAAATTGAATTCTGCTGCTTCAATAATAGGCGGATGTATAATACGATAGCCATATCGTAGATAATAACTTTGTAGAGCAAGAATGCATCCTATAATGCATGCCGCCCATCGTTTCTTAGGTAAACTATAAAACATATACCCGGTACTGATGCACAAAAATACATCCAGGTAGCCAATCATTCTTTGAAAGAAAAATCCCTGTCCAAGTACTCGTATAAGTAATAAGGAGGATATAATGGTAATCAGATTATATTCTTTTTTTCTACATAGCAATATGATTCCTACGATGCCACTGATGAAGACTGGTCGTGAGGTCATAAGATATTCAGTTAGAGTAAGGAAGGTGCCTCAGGCTTGATATCATTGATTCAGAGTAGGGACATCTATAGATTGGAAGAAGGCCTTAAATACAGGCAAGACCAAAGTATCCCGAAAAGGTAATAAGATAGGTAAGACGATAATCCCAGTAATTAAAAATGAAAAAATAAGCTGAATGACAGTTTTACTCTCTTTACGATACAGTAATAAGGGTATCCGTAGCAGTGCTACCAGTCATATAATGGCGGCCGATGGTCTGTTAAGTAAACTAACAGCAATGATAAAGGGTATCGTTTGCCAGATAGTACGTTTGGATCGCGATCGGATCGTGACACAAATGAGAAATAATCCTACGATTTGTTTCCAATAAGATCGCCAATAAGCTGCGTATTGAGTGAATGATAAAGAGCAAAGAATAAGAGCTCGTAGGCCTACTTTTTTGTTGATACTTGCTCAGGCAAGATAAACTCATAGCAGCGATAAGACACTGACCATGAGCCAGCCTCGAGTGAGCCGATTATCATGAAAGCCTATGCCAAGTTGCTGGACTGCACTTCCTATCATTCCCAAGAGGGGCTCATACATATTTTGTATTCGATGGGGGAGCTGGATAAAGTCCCATTGCGTGCCTAATTGTGCATAACTCAAAAACATAGATTTGTATAGCCCTGGATCGTATCCCAAAGGGATTGGGCTGTTTATAAATCAAAAACCTCTGATTATGAGGGTGAAAATAAGAGCTGCTATGACAATGGCAATAAGTATATGGTTGATTGTTATAAAGTACTGTTGTCATATAACTATTTCTATATTTAGTACAATATAAACTCTAGACCTGCTTAGTCT
>CAZLWR010000031.1:0-10356 GCA_964563595.1 uncultured Candidatus Peribacteria bacterium
GGGAAAATGATGACAAACTCCCTCATAACTGGTGAAGCATTCAAGATAACCAGCTTCCTTTTTCAGGCTTGGAGTATCTGTAGAGTTATAGCAAATTTCTTGATAGTAGGCGTGGTTTTGCAGATGATATACACGATCGCAATTTCTTGAAAGTGAGCCGCACCGAGTGAATTGGGTTGAAAAATAGTAAGGTTGGTCGTAACCTCACTGCTTGTAAACTCCAGTTGGTTTCTATTATCGGCAGTGATAGATCTCAGTAATGTTGCGGTACTAGGAGTAAGCAATGTGGGTCTTCAGATTATCAAATCTTCTCCAGTCCTACAAGGATCTATTGCGAGACAAATGGCCTGCAAACCAAATAAAATAAAGTATGATCGGGCGAACAAAACAGATATTAATACTATACCAGACTGCATTAGTACCGGTGCGTCAGCTGATTACACAGAGCAAATAACGCCTACACGAGAAGATATGTCAGGGCCATTTATGTATTTTGGGATGGGGGTTTTTAAAACCTACGAATATCTTGACGTCAATACAACTAACTCTGCAGGCAGCAACAATGGCACCTACGATGCATGATCCATTACTATTAGTTTCTTGCTCAAGATATTTCTTATGGTTATGTTTTATACACCATTGGTCGCTATCCTTATCGTCAACTTCGTGAGAATGTTACTCGTACGATTGTGGTTTGCAACAGGACCATTGATTGCTCTCAAATTAGGTGGACTAGATAAGGACGTGGATCGACTCAGAAACCTCCTGAGTTTTGGGAACTTTAAACCTCTTCTGGGATGAGGTTATTCTTGAGAAGACCACTTTGATGCAAAAAATATCATTTGAGCCATCTTTACCCCAGTGGTGGTGGTAGGAACATTGTTTTTCGCAATTATTACCATAGCAAGTATATTCAGTGGTTTATCCAATGGACCATGAAGCACCGGTAGTGTCAACTTCTGACAAATATCAGGATCCGCTCAGAGCTTACAAGATAAAGTAACCAATGGGTTTGATATATCAGTTGATGGTCATACGATACAAGCTGGTGGCTCATCATTTCAATTAGAAGGGAATTTCATCAAAGACACATCGCAATATATAGGCGGAGCGATAGGATATTTGATAATCTGTATTATGACCGTTGGTCTTATGCGAGCTGTCTTCAGGATATGATTATCTACCAGTAAATTACTGAGTAAACTAGGCAATGCTATTATGGATAGAGGCAAGAGCGTCATTAATCAAGCCATCAAATTACCAATATGAGTTGATGGGAAAATGGTTTCGCTCGAGGCCATAGACAAAGAGGTATTCAATCTTGATAAAGTATGAGGGTACTTCAAAGATAATTATATAGACCCTATAAAAAGTAGCAATCTGCAAAAGTTGCAAAATCAAGTGAGAACTTCAAAATTAGGAAAAGCACTCGGATATGAAAAGACATACACTGGCTCAATAAATTTTGACACTAAAGGCACTAAGTTTACCAAAGAATTGTTCGAAAAAGAAAAAAGTATTGGGAGCAAAGCAAAACTTGAGCAATTCTCATTTTACTCGGAAGATTACTTTAGAAAAATTCGTAAAGATATAAACGATGTGCAAAAAGCATGAGGTGTCGTAAAATCCGACAATAATTATTTCAACAGAGCAATGAGCAATTGGCTAACTAATGGATGAGCCGAATATCTTGACTTCAAAAAAGTTATCAGTAAAGATGACTACTACACAAAAGATGCTGAAGGTGTAGAACAAATGGATATTGATAAGCTCTTCACGAGCGGAAAGAATTTATGAGGGTTTGTAGATTGGGTATTCAAACCAGCTACTCAAGATGGTTTCAAAGCAACTTGAACGGGCAATACCACATTTGACGACGCCGTTACCAAGATTGCCGATGGAGGCAAGATAAAAGACTGAAAAGAATATGCAAAAATTGAAATCAAGCCACAATAGTACGAGCTCAACCAATAAATAATCATAATTCCAACACTATAAATCACAGAGTATACGATCCAATAAGAAAAGCCTTTAGCTTTCAGCCTTTAGCTTTATGCTTACAGACTCACATTGTCATCTCAATGCAACAACACTACTCCCTGATTGGCATAAGCACATCAGGGATTTTCTTGAACAAGATGGCAAGGGATTGAGCATTATTGGCACTAATATCGAAGATAGCACTCTTGCGGTAGAGCTAGTTAAGAAGATCCGTTCAGCGTATCCTTTCTTATCAGTAGGGGCAACCATAGGTACACATCCCGAGTATGCCAATATACTGACTAGTGACCAACCTTTGCAAGATAATCTACAACAGCTCGAAACTCTTTACGAACAGTATCAAGAATATATAATCTGAATAGGAGAAGTTGGTACCGATCTACACCGAGATGAGTATAAACCCTATCATCAAACACAAAAACAGCTATTCGAGCAACAGTGTGCTTTTGCAAAAGAACATCATCTACCAGTTGTCATACACTCAAGAGATGATTTTGAAGGAACATTAGAAATAGTAGCACGCTACAAGGATCTGAACATATATTATCATTGTCGATGATATACGCAGCAAGAATTAGAAATACTACAACAAGTCATCCCACTACAAAATCTACGGATTGGGTTTTGCGGAAATATCACCTATCCAAAAGCTCAAGATCTCAGGGATAGCTTTCAATACTGCCTAGATCACAAGCTGCAGATACTGATTGAAACCGACAGTCCTTATCTAGCTGCACAAGCAATCAGATGAACAACCAACACTCCAGCTCAGATTATACACATCTATAATTATATTGCAGAATACTTTGCAATAGCTATTGATAAGCTGAAGCAGCAGACCTATACAAATTTTATGACCTTATATTTCCCTCATGCGAAATAAACAAGATTTGTGATATCTGGCTGAACTCATAAAAACAGATTACTCTTGTAAAGTAGACACAGGGACGCTTAGGGCAATTATGCTTCTGAAACAAGAAATCAAAGATCTATTAAACACCCAACATGTTGCCCATTGATCACTCTATAAACTCAATAGCAAAATTACCGAACTCGTACAACTCATCTATCAATGATATACCCATAGCCAGATTCCACTAGCCATCATCTATTGCTTTGAAAGATTATGACTTGAAATGACCAATACGAAAACTCTCGCTAAACGCAAAGGACGTAGCAAGACAGACAGAACTATTGCCCCTTGAGCTTCTCACGGCAAGATTGTTACTTTTTAAGTGGAGTTAGTTTCCTGGTAGGGAAAAAGTCTTTTTCAGTAGAGCTATTTCTTGGAATAGAAATAATTAGTCCCCCAATCTCACCGCTATATCTTATAGTAGTGCCCCTATATCAATCTAATCAACTAATCAAATGTACCATTGCTGCTTGGATTTTGGATAATGCAGTCTTAGTATTTTTTAACTTCGCTGCAGTACTTACTCAATCGCTCTCTACCGGCCCTGTTTGGTCATCTTCGAAAATACACTTAAAAGACGACGCACATTCATTTCTATGTTCAACATTTGCAAAGTAGCCCTCTAATACTTGGATTATATCGAATCCCTGAGGCATTTGAGTATTGATTTTTTCAACAGTATCTCCTACTTTAATCACTCTATCAATCTTTTTGATCATCTCTTCATTTATTATATAAAAGAACTGGCATAGTAATTAGACGACATAGAATGTCAACAAAAAAGATGCCCTAAGACATCTTTCCTATCATAAGCCTTTAGCTTTTCGCCTTTAGCCTTACGCATCAATAACTTTGCCATCAGTGGGCTGATCATCAGTGTTTTTTGGCTCAATAATATCGTCAGGATTCGCACCAGTTCCAGGGGCAGTATTACTGGCTTGAAACTTTTGATACATCTCCATAATTTCTTTTTGATATTCCTCAGCCTTAGCATCATATTGTTCTTTGGTGGTCGCAGCATCTTTTTTGAGATCCTGACCAGATGAAATCATACTAGCAATCTTTGTTTTTTCTTCATCAGGAAGCTTATCTTTATTTTCTTCTAGCATTGATTCCAATTGATACAATACTTGGTCAAACTTGTTTTTACTTTCCGCAAGCTCCAATCTTCTCTTATCATCCTCAGCAAATCTTTCTGCGTCAGCTTGAGCTTTAGAAATATCTTCATCACTCAATCAAGTAGCCCCTTGCACAGTAATTCTCTGTTCTTTACCTGTTGTTTTCTCCAATGCAGTAACATGAAGAATACCACTTGCATCAATATCGAAAGTCACTTCAATTTGAGCCTGGCCTCTTCTCAATGGAGGTATACCCTCTAGATTAAACATACCAAGAGATTTATTGTCAGCAGCCATAGGTCTTTCTCCTTGAGTAACATGAATAGTAACCGCAGGTTGGTTATCAACGGCAGTAGTATAGATATTACTCTTTTTCACTGGTATAGTAGTATTCCTTGGAATCATGACGTGAGTTAATCCACCCTCTACTTCTACACCCAAACTCAACGGCGTCACATCCATCAATAAAATATCGCTTACTGCACTATTTCCAGATAAAATACCTCCTTGGATGGCAGCACCCAATGCCACAGCTTCATCTGGATTGACCGTTGCTTTCGGTGTTTTCCCGAAGTTATCCTGTACTAATTTGATAACAGCGGGGACCCTCGTACTACCTCCGACCAATATGATATCATCAATTTCAGATGGACTTAGCCCACTATCCCTAATACAATCTTTTACGGGTTTAATCAATCTTTCTAACAAGTCAGCAATAAGCCTTTCCAGTCCAGCTCTCGTAAGAGTTTCTTGAATATGTTTTGGAGTCCCTTCAACCGTAGTAATAAAAGGAATATTGATATCTACGGATTCTACAGATGATAATTGTTTTTTGGCATTTTCCGCTTCATCCTTGATTCTTTGCATAGCCATAGCATTAGTGCTAAGATCAATTCCTTCTTTTGCTTTAAATTGATCTACCAACCACCTCATAATTCTTTGGTCAAAATCCGCTCCACCAAGATGAGTATCACCTGCAGTGGATTTTACTTCAAAAGTTTTACCATCTTCTGATGATTCAATATCCATAATGGTCACATCAAAAGTACCACCTCCCAAATCGAAGACAGTGATCTTTTGGCTTGTAGACTTATCGACTCCATATGAAAATGCAGCAGCCGTAGGTTCATTGATCACTCTTTCAACCTTGAGTCCGGCAATTTCCCCAGCAGCTTTTGTCGCATTTCTTTGGCTATCATTGAAGTATGCAGGAACGGTAATAACAGCCTGTGTAACAGACTCCCCAAGGAACTTTTCGCAGTCATCTTTGATTTTTTTGATAATGAAAGAAGAGATCTGCTCTGGCTTATACTCTTGATCATCAATAACAATAAGTATACCACCATCAGTACCTTCTTTTAGAGTATAAGGTACGTTTTTATCTTCCTTTGTTAACTCTTTGTAACTGCGTCCAATAAATCTCTTTACCTCAAACACCACATTTTTTGGCTCTAAAATAGCCTTTCTTTTAGCGAGTTTCCCGACCAATAGTTCGTTACCTTTGATATATACAACCGATGGCATTGTACGGTCACCATCACTATTTGGTATGACCTCTGACTTATCGGCAAGCATATACGCCGCACAACTATTTGTCGTACCCAGATCAATTCCAATAATTTTTCACATCTTACTAATAATAATAGAATATAAATTATAAGCTGAATAGAATTATGGTAATAAAAAATAGCACCTATCTATTTCAGGTGCTATAATATTCAAAAGAAAATAAATTGCAAGTTTTTTTTGAAACCCAGTAAGATCAATAAGGAATTATAAAGATTAGTAAGATAAATATTGATTGTTTGCGAATAATATCTATAATTCTAGAGTAAAACACTGTGCACAATCACATAAATATCTATCTTCTTAGAAACAACCATGTGACAAACTTGGAACAGATCAAGTATGCAAATTGAGAGCAAAGAGCAGTTCGATAACTATCTATCTGAACGCATTCGGTTTGGCAAAGGTTGATATACGGCGGAAGGATTCATAACTCTTAATGGCACAAACTTCAATGACGAGGCACAGCCAGACAAACCACATGATAACCTACAAGAAGCCCTCTATTCCGCTGCAGTGGCAATGGAAATATTTAGAAAAACAAGTATCACGAACAATATACAACAATATTAATTATCAACTCTGATAACATATCTTAATTGATCGCTCTTAGTCGTATCACATTGAGCAGATTCATTTCTACCACATAATTGTGATTCTTTGGTCGGACAAGTATCTCCTACAAAATTCACGCTAGGATTACCAGCTTGTTTTTCCATATATGCTGTCAGGATATATCCATCTCCAGCACGCGTATAAAAGTACTCACCTACCGCGGTACTCGTACATATTTTTTTATTACCTGCGGGATCTTTTGGTAGTGATTTAAGATAACCATTGCTCCCAGCTAACGCATCAAGTTTTTCTGGATATTGACCGAAGTCACCATTGTATGCTGCAAGTGCCGTAGCGATCTGATTGAGGTCAGCTTTTCTCGCTGTATTCCTTGCAGATGCCTGAGCACCTTGAATTCTCGGCAATAACGCCACCGTAAGAAGACCGATAATAGCAATAACAATCAAAATCTCAATTAGGGTAAACCCTTTTCTAAGATGTTTTGTAATGTTCTTGAAGAATTTCATGGATAATATGTATTAAAATAAAAGACAACAAAACTTTCTAACTTTTCGCCTTCAGCATCAAGCTTTCAGCTTACACTATATATTATAACCAGACTCGCAAGAAATGCAAATACTAAATGATATTTTCAACAATCAGCATAACAGTTTTTGACAAATAGCTACTGCTTATATATGATTGTATTATATTGTATATGTTCCATCTATTGCTTTTTGTTAGTATGAATAACAATTCTCTTACCAATAAATCTGCTAAGGCAATCACAACGACCGAGACGCCAAACTATCTCGATCAGATCCTGGAGTCAGATTATGTGCATTATGTGTGGAAAGTAGGACTTGCGGTGCTTGCATTTTTTGCATTATTCATGATTTCCAGATGGATTGCGAGTTTAGCAAGCAAGAAGTTTTACGAAAATGCCAATATCTCAGATTTGAATAAACAAGAATCTATGGGACAATTGGTCTATGATGTCGTTTTTTACATATTACTCATCATCGCTATATTTGTAGCATTTGAAATAATCTGATTTGATGTGGGAGTAATCTTGGGAGGTATATCGTTTGGTGTGGGTTTCGCCTTCAAAGAGATCTTGGGAAATATGATTGCCTGAGTGATGATGTTGAGTATCAAAGAACTCAAACTGGGTGACATTATCCAAGTAGATGGCGATCCCGGATATTTTGGTAAAATAGAAGAAATTACTATTAGGTATACCGTTATCAGAACATTGGATCTCAGACAAGTCATTATCCCAAACATGGAACTCATTTCTAATCCTATCAAAACATACTCTAGCGAGGAGCTTATCAAACTCAATACTACTATACCTGTTAGCTATGATACCAATCTTGATCAAGCCATGGAAATCATGGTGTCATCTGCCAATACCTTAGATATAGTCCATCAAAAAAAATCCACCAAAGCATTTGTTATGGAGTACGGAGAAGCAGGCGTAGAAATCAAAGTCTTCTTTCGAGTTGACCCTAACTGTGGCCTACCTCAAGAATACATCGTGTGAGACGTAAACCAAGCAATCATTGGAGGCTTACGTAAAGCAGGAATTAAGATGCCATACAAACATATCGTTACTACTGTCGACGAAAATGATCAAGATATGCTCAACAATATCAAGTTTCTAAAAGACTATAAATGACCAGAAAGTAAAAGTCCAAACCCATAAAATTTTATAATTTCGGTATGATATATCTTTTATTGTAATAGCTAACGTGCTTGAGATAGCCACGGAACCGCAAGATATCTTCAGCAGAGATATGATAATCTGATCCTTGCTCTTTACTGGCATAGATCAATCGGCAATCCGTTCCTACTTCCAAGAAATACTGATTATCGTCCATTTTGGACCATAATTCCAGAATCGGGTTATATTTTGTATATATACTCGTTATGACAGCGGACAATCATTCTACAAGATCAGGTGAAAGATTTAATATATCAGTTATATACAAACGCAGCAATTGAGCTATCCTCAAGTCAATTTTTTTCAGCTCTTGTTTATTAAACACAGTGTGCAATAAAAACAAAAATCACGATAAAGTTTCTTTCATAGTCGCAACAATATTAAGGATAACACTATCCGCATATTTTCACTTTAGATCTAGCTTCGCAAGTGCCAATACTATATCACGATCAATCCAGAAAGCCAAAGTATACAACGTTTCTTTGAGGTTTTTAATATCTTGATCAAGTGTGTAACTAAGAACCGATTCTACTACCACCGCCTGAGATAAAAGACTATCCAAAGGACTATATACTACTTCAAGCAAAGTGTTTGTGTTATAAGCAATCCAAGCAGATATGTCTGCTCCAAACAAATCTTGGAATTCACGCAAAAGCTTATCCTGGTGAAGAGAAAGTTTGATATCTTTGGTCAAAAAATCCTGCAACAAGGTAGCTACTGCCATCTCATCTAAGTGTTTCAGTATTGTCACATTGTTGTACACTTCCTTTACATCGGCAACATACGGGAGCATAAAACTAGATTTACCAGACCTTACTCCGTCAAAAATAGCTCTATAAAAATATTGATTTTTACCATATTGGTATAACAAGGAAGAGTAGTAATGTATAGAGAACCTTTTAGCGGAACCTCCTTTGCTCAATACGGCCTGAAGCAATCATGGTCTCATAAGTCTTAGGAAATAGCTATCCCCTCTACCAATTCGCAAGGACCCCAACAAACCAACATAAAAATTCAGAATTCTGTCCATCATGACCCCTTCTTTTTTCAATGATTCAGGAATTTGCAAAAACCCACCCTGACCATCATTGATACTAGACAGCATTTCTTCTATATCTTCCGTATCAGTTCATCATTTATGGAATTTCATCATAATAACCTTCTTGAGGTATTCAAAAAAGTTTGTCTTCCAAGTTTTGTGATCCATAAGATAGCCCAACCATTCTTCAAGTTTTGCATCATCTTGCAGAAAACTATGTAAAAAGACTTCCATCTGGGCGACAGGGAAAAGCTTGGGAGCTACGTGCTCAGCCACCAAGAATACGTCTTCTCGATTGAAAAGTAGCTTAACAAGGACCTCTGCAGGCATCAATGCATCAAGAAGCTTGTCCTCCATCGGAGAAAGATCAGAACTCATCGTATATATCTCACTATGATATTGAAACTCACTGAAATCCTGTTTCGTTTTTGCCTTTTTGAGTTCATCAGCGAAAAGTCGTTCGTAATATTCTACAGGATCTATGCTTCCATCATCAAAAAGAATATTTGTCCTTTTGTATAGATAATATAATCAGAAAAATACATCGGTATGACCTAGTAATTGAGCCTGCAGTTCTTTTAAAGCTTTTTTAGTTAGCTTGATATCATACACTCAGGCTATAAATTTATAATAATTGAAAAACACCTCCACAAACCAGTTGAATGATTCTTTTTTGCTCAACTTATCCGGAAATATTTTTATCCTTGCAGCAAAGACGTAGGATAAAATATTAATGGTAAGCAACAATATCATAAACATATCAGTGCCTTTTTTATTCCTAGGAAAGTAAGATATGAAGTACTGAGATACCGCAGCACTGACAACAGTAGCGATGTTAGTCGGATTATAAAACTTATAACCATTGAGATTGGCACAGACGCAATAAGAAAAATACAACTCCATGTCCTTGGGCTTGATAGTGGTCTGATCTCCAAAACCAATTTTCACTTCTACCGGGTCTAATCCTACATCAAACAAATTCAACTTAGGATTCTCTACCATTCTTTTGGTAATAACCGTGAAAAAGTGCTTTGCATTTACCAAACTCAAAAACAAGGAGGCTGGACCTATAGAGCCACCAAAGTGCTCAGGGAACAATGACAGCAATAAACGTTTAAATAGCGACATACAGTCCAAAGACTATAATTAAAAGATATTCTTATTCGGCATGTTCTTCATCTTTTCTTGGTATCATACTTGACCACTCACCTACTTTGAGATCAGCCAATTTATATTTACCAAAAGCTGTTCTGTGAATGGTATATACTTTTTTACCCAAAGCTCTCAAGAGTCTTCTAATATGTCTTTTGTGTCATTCTAGTAAAATAACAGTCAGTTGCACATATCATTTTCTCACTTCTTGATAGACGGATTCAAACTTTAGAAGCTCTCCCTTTGCACTAATTCATCACTGTTCATCAACAATTAATCCCTTTTT
>CAZLWR010000032.1:0-8880 GCA_964563595.1 uncultured Candidatus Peribacteria bacterium
AAAACATGATCATAGTAATATTAGATATTATGCTTGGGTAAGATGAGTGTTTTTAGTTTATTTTTGATGGGTGCAAATTGCAACGTTGTTGATGACAACTATCTATATCCAATATGCCTTATGATGGATAGATAATCAGAATATCGTACGACCTATAACTGCGTTGATTGCGGCCTGAGTCCTCAATCTGATTGTGCTCTGGAAAGAACATACTAATCTTACCGTATTGGTATATTTATGGGCATTATTTGGGATCTACAGCACTCAGACAAATGAATCTATTCTTCTTACGAGCATTATTGTGTGAGGTCTTTCATTATGTGCCCTGATTTGATCTTTCTTTAGAGGAAAACCTTGATTAGTTTAATCTATCTGTTTTTCTGAGTTCATTATTAAACTGGCTTTCGGTTATGGGGAGTCATGTTTTTTTACTTATGTACTTGAAACTCAAAAGCATTGCAAAGATAAACAAAGAAGACATGAGAGCACTACTTGAATCAACTGTTTCTCAAGGATTGATAGCAGCACTTGTTTTTGGATCCATCGTTTCTGTTATTTCATGTTTTTTGTACGCATGGTCTGAAGATGTCCCATTGAGATAGAGTGTATCATTGCTTTGTAATTTCTCTGGCATTTGCAAAATATTGTCGATAAATTATAGTGGATCGATCCTTATAATTTTCTTACTATATATTGCAATACTGTCAATAAATTCCTTTTGCTATTTTATATTATCAATAGACTTCAATGAATGTTTTCAAAAAAGCTATGCTGTGCATATTGGGTGTTTTAGTTGTATGAATCTGATTATTCTATCTTTCTAAATCCAGAAGCTTTCAATTTTTTGGTGGCTTGATTAACAATATCCAGACCGATAAACCACTTATTGCACTCACATTTGATGATGGTCCTACACCCGATAATACCCAAAAAGTACTTGATATTTTAAAAGCACACAATATTAAAGCGAGTTTTTTTCTGATTGGACAGGATATGGAGAAGTACCCAGAATGAGCGGAGTTAATAAATAAGTATTGACATTATATATGAAATCATTCTTATAGTCACACAAGGATGATTTTTAAGTCCCCTTGATTTGTGCGTGAGGAAATTGAAAAAACTGATGAACTAATCAGAAAGGCAGGATATACTTGAGATATATCATTTAGGACGCCATATGGTAAGAGACTTTTGATCACTCCTTATTATCTCAGGAAATTCAATAAACCGAATATTTTCTTTGATGTAGAAGCAGAAAGTTACGTGACGAGTTCTGAGGATATTTTATCTTATAGCTTAGAACATACGCACTCTGGAGCAATCATTTTGTTGCATCCTATGTACGGTGGTGATGATAATCGTGCTCTTCGTATTCTTGATCAATTAATAATCTGACTCAAAGAAAAAGGATTCCAGTTTGTAACCGTAGATGAACTACTTAAACAAACAGATACCAGAGTGAAGTTTTGGTAATAATAGCATATTAATTAAGAAATGTGAACAGAAGAAATCAATCGCTGAAAGGGTGTTGGAAGAAATCCAGAAAAGAAATTCGCAATAAAAGTTGCTAGAGAAATTCGAAAAGAGTTTTTCAGAAATGAAAAAGAAAGCTGGCAGAAACGACGAGAAATTCATAAACAAGGCAATACTGTGCAATATCAAATCATAAAAGGCATTATTCATTCCAAAGAATTCAGTTTGAGAATAGCTGGAACAATATGGGATGCGACAATATTTGGTAATTTTACTGTCATCGCGGAAGCTTTGAGAGGGAAGAGATATATCTGAGATGTTCTACACCCCATAACAAGAGTGCTCTATCTCGCATGCGGTACCACTGGAATTATGAAGTATAGTCCTTTGCTTTATAGTGCCATCGAATGAAATGGATTTCATATTCCTTGTGTCTCTAGTTTAGCAGATATCCAGCTTCATGATTGGTTGCTGGAAGATGAAAATAATATATATCTTTTGTACTTTGTATTTGGGCAAGTCATCAATCGGACCTTATTTGGTTATATGAAATGGCATCATTACTTGATGAGTAAGACGGCGGGATCCAAAGAAATAGAATCAAAAACAAGACTTTAGTTTCTATTATTTGCTTATAAGTGAAAGCGACCGCCTTATCGTCATCCGCTTCCTAAAACGAGCAAAAACTTGTCTTAGTTGATTAGTAATACAGGATTTACCCGACGAAGTTTTTGACTTGGGCGGCGATGCTGGACGCCTTGCTGAAAATGTAATTTCGGCCTTGCCCTTTGACCGTGCCTTGATGGCTCTTCAGTTCGCTGGCTTTCTTTTTTTCTTTCGGATCCAGTAGGCTGATCGCGATGCCGATGAGTTTGTCGAAAGCGGCTTCGGCCTGGTCCAACTTGGCGGCCTTGAATTCGATGATGGCATCGTCGATGTTCGTACCCAGCTTGATGTCTTCACTGGTCAGGTCGGCGTGCAGGGCGGCCGCGAACTGTTTTCCGAAGATGTCCGTGCCCAGGTAGTTGAAGCCGGTGTCCACGGCACTTTCGTTGATGGCGTTCAGGACGCTTTCGGTGGCGTTTTCCGCCTTGATGCCGATAATGGCTTCGATCCGTTCGATGGCTTCGATCGCGGCGATGCTGCGGGCGTCTGCCAGGGTCTTGAGTAGACCGATGACTGCGTAGAGCATCTCCACCTTTTCGGCTTTTTTCGGTCCGGTGGCACTTTGGAGGAAGACGGTGAACGCATTCGCCGGCTTGTTCATGGCGGCGTAGCGCTCGGCCAGCTTGCCAAATGCACCCATAATCATGGTGGCATCCGACGTGGTGTCGAGGTCCGCTTTTTCGGCGATGTGCTTGGCGGCCAGTTCCCAGCCTTTTTGGCATTGTTCGGCCCAGAGCATCGGGTCACCTTTTTGGCGGTTCTGATCCAAAATGACTTCGTTCCAGAAGCCCTTCATCAACTCGACTTCGATCGAACTGGGTTCGCGGGTATCTACCCGCAGGTTCATTTTGTTCGAAGTCGCGACCAGCGTGTCCCAGGCGTATGTGTCGGGGCTGCTCCGGTATTGCCAGAGTTTTACGAGTTCGGCATTGCGACCCTCCAGAAACACCTGGAAAATAAATTTGTGCTGCATAAGTTTGTTGATTTGATGTTTTTTTAATGCGGGTGAATGTAATCCTGTATTGTAATGAGCGTAGTGAAGCTATTGGCGTGATGTTTATGCCTACCGCAACAATACAAATCTACCAAGAAGAAACTTCTTTGTATATTCCCCATTGATATAAGTATATACTGCGAAAAGTCAATAGATTTAGTAGAAATGTGTTGTGTTCTGTCTCATAGGGAAGTCGTAATATACAGTCTTTTGATCGGATAGCTAACATGAGAGAGACATAGTCATTCGAACACGGCAAATACTACTTGGACAAAAATGACATGAAGCAAGGCTAAAGTTGTCATACATACAATAATCTGAAGTAATATGATATACCACAAAGTAAAAGTATGCTGGCTGTGCTCAATTATGAGAGTTATTTAGTTGTTAATGATCTAGGTATGAAACTGATAAGAAGAATTATTGCAATCTTTGCACTCCGAGCTATAGTTGCAAGCCCCTCGGCTATAGCAAATTATAAAAAGATCTATAAAGAAACTAAAGCATGAAACTTTAGTTTTAGATCTTTATTTGGTGCGGTAAAACCAATCGTAGCTGCTTTGTTTATCAAAAGTAAAGTGTAGGCTTTAGCATATGTTACCCACAGAGTATTTTGGATTTTATGTTTTTAGATTTAGTATGTTTTGATCAGATCGATCAATCATGCTTCCATATCTCACTCATATCCTTGCATAGAAAGATATCATAACTCTTGCATGAGTAAGTTGATCAGTATCATAAGTCCAAACTCCATCCCTTCAGGGTTTTTCTGAAAAATATGATTGCTGATCTTATGTTCTTTGGGAAGATGTTTTGCTACTTCCTTTATTCTCACGATTTGATTGCGACGTATAGATGATTTTCCTCTGCTGTTATTTTTCAAATCTCAAGTACCATAGACATCTATAAGGGCATATAGTTTATCATCTAATGGTAATTCATGAGGTATCATAAGTTGCGGTCCTTGTCGTCGATCTGTATTGAGTTTGTTAAATGGAAATTCTTGGGGTAATATTTGTTCTGGGAAACGCTGAGCTGTCGTATAATCTCGAATAGTCTGATAATGTTTCCTCAAAAACAATGTAAGTATTTCATCAAAGTCAGTCCCACGAACAAGTTCGGAAAATAATCTTTGTGCTGCAAAGTCATTTATTTTGGCAATATGATCACTAGTAAATCAGTGTAATATTTTGTGCACTTGTTCGGTCTGTGGAGATACTAATGCTCCGCACTCTGCAATTTCAATAAGACTTGCTAAAGCGTTTTTAGTTCAGATTATATCATGTTTGAAACATAGATAATGATCTACTAATTCTGATACTGTGCCGCGACCCATGCTCAAAAATACAAAGTTATCCAATCCCAACTGTATATCTAACTGATCAGTGGTAGTCAAAAGATTGTTTTCAACTACTTTTGGATGCAGTTTTGTTAGTTCATTGTATGAATAAATCTTATTATCCTGGAGAATAGAAAGAAGATTTTTTCGTGAGGTGGCATGAGATGCCAACATCCCTCTTGCTATATTTTCAGAATAATCTGCTCCAGGTATCGTGTATTTTTGAATTAATGCTTGTTTATTTGCATCCACATCAAAGGGATATTTGATTAGTCCGTTTTTCATTTTTGTTCAAATCCTTAATTAAATAATGTACATCATATTGACATATTCTTGGTATATTAGATAAATCAATTAAGATGACAAGGAAAATATTATCTTAAATGATGTATATAAAAAAGGGTTGGCGGTTACCCGTTGCCCCTTTACTTTGGTATGCTGGAGATTGTTACCACCAGCTGAATAAACCAAAGTATTCACCGACCCAGTTTATGGCCCACGCCAGGCCGCCCAAAACAAGGCAGATGACGATGAGGATACCGAGGCCGCCCATGGCTTCATTTCGTGTTTGGTTGGTGACTGGCACATTGAAGAATACCATATTCTTCCAGCGTTGTGTCCATTCGCTGTCGTTGTTGTTGTCCCAGAACATAGGCTTTGTTTTTTTGATGCGTCTACTAGAATCTAGTATGTTATTCTTATAGTTAATATAATGTAAATGTCAACTAGTTATCTTTTTTTGATAAGAAAAATTACTGTGGGTTTGTATATTAAACTTGAATGTAATAACGCAATATGCATATCAGGCAGATTATAGCTCATTTATTTTGTTTTTATACTATGAGACAAACAAAAATTATCTATCGGGTATCTACTACGCTTGCATTACTGGTAGCATGATTGCCAGCTATTACCTATTTCACAGATCCAAATGCAGCACAAGTGTTTCAACAACTTGGTTTCCCAGACTACTTTAGAGTAGAATTGGCAGTTCTTAAATTACTTGGACTTTTGGCGATTGTGCTTCCAGGTATACCTAGAGATCTCAAAGTAATGGCTTATGCAGGATATTTCATTATCATTATTTCTGCAGCTATAGCTAACTATAGTACTACTGGTTCAATTGGAAATGGTCTTATGCCATTGGGAATAGGATTGTTGTTCTTGGTTTCGTACATCTATTTCCGCAAATTAGAAAATAGTCCTGTAGTAAAAAAAACAAGAAAGGTAGCATAAATATTTCTTATAATTATATAATCTGATTCCTAAAAGGGGATTGGGTTTTTTTATTGGGAGAGATTGTTATTTCTTCTTTTGCCATCGCCCAAAAGAAGCAAAAGGCTAGTCAAAAAACAGCATTCGTTTTGTGAAACAATCGTGTTCTACTTTAGAACAAATCTCCTACCCGTCCTACGGACGGGACCCAGTCGATTTGCCAGGTTTTACTCTGCTATCGTGTTTTATTTACTAATCATCATGCAATGTTTTTTGACATTTTTTTTTGATTAATATCATATATGATTTTTATTCCTGAATCATGCTGGCTGTTTTACCTTCAAGGTTTTCATTGATGTAGATAACTTTTGCATTGTTTTGACCTACTTTTTCGAGTGTTTCGATTCTGCTACTGTTTAGCAAGAAAGCCAATATCTCTGTACCAGAGAGACTGTTATCGCTGGATTTGATTTTCTCTACAGACTCTTGAAAACCTTCTGCGATAGCTTTTCTTTGTTCAGCCATACCTTCTCCAATCAATCTTTTGACTTCCTTGTCTCCTTCTGCTCTAAGAATTTCCGCTTGTTTGCGTCCTTCTGCTTCGGTGATAGCTGCAGTTTTGAGTTTTTGACTTGCGACGACTTGGTTCATGGCTTGTACGACCTGACTATCCAGTACGATATCAATTACCTGTACACTATCCAATTCCATACCAAATTCAGCTAATTTCATACTCAATGATTGTCTAATCTCATCTCCTATCTCGTTTCTTTTTCAGAATATTTCTTCATGTTTAAATTCAAAAATCTTTGCTCTGAGTTGCTCTTCAATAAGAGATTTGATAGTCTGAACCACGTTTTGATTTTTGTACACTGAATCAATAATAGACTGACTGTCTTCTTTTACTCTGTAGATAACATTGATATTGACCGCTGTGTTCACGTTGTCTAGGGTAATACCATCAACCTTTACGCTGAAATTGATGAGCTCGAGTGTAGCATATTTGACGGATTCCAGAAAAGGAATAATCACATTGAATCATTCTCTAATAACTCTGGAAACTTTACCCAAGAAGGTAACTACTCACACCTTTCTTGGTGCTAAAATGCGTATTCCCATGAGGAGTAATACAAATACAATTAAGCCAATATATCGTCGTGCGGAAATAATCATGGATGTATATAAGATATAAATACTCCTTTGTTGATAGTGTTGTGAAATACGAATGCAACAGATTTGGAAATATATTATAATCTGAAACATAAAGAAATATATTGTTATAGATAATCTGATTATTAGTATCAACTCAATCATTTATCGTACAATTTGTATGCCCAAGTCTTACCTCACTCCAAAAGAAGAAATTCTGGTCTTTCTCAAAACTATCCCTCGTGGTAAGGTCACTACCTATAGAGCACTTTCCAAGAAGTTTGGATGTCACCCCAGGATTATCATATCTATTATGAAAGGAAACAAACAGCCTGATACGACGCCTTGCTACAAAGTTCTTCCCAATGATGGTTCACTTGATGGGTATATACTTGGAATACCGGAAAGGGTAAAGAGATTGGAAAAAGATGGTATTGGCATCAAGAATGGGAAGGTAGAGGAAAAGTTTATTATATTTGAGTTGAAGTAGTTTTGTTTTGTCCTCTTGATAATAATCCATTTAATATTTATGGAATTTATGAAAAAACTTCTCCTTCCGTTCCTCCTCCTCTTTGTCGCAACTCCTGTTTTTGCAAAACTTAATTGTAACCAAGTCACGTGTGATGAAGCAAGAAATTATTCGTATATGGATGCAGATAAGGATGGATATTATTGTGAAGTACAATGTGGACATTATGTGTCGTCAAAAAAAGCCACTCCAAAATCTGCTCCTAAAACTACTAAAGTCACTCTAACAAAAACAAAATATATATTGGGACCGAAATGATGATGTTATTACCTAAGCAAAAGCAATAAGAAGGTCTATGTAGATAAGAAGTTATGTAAATAATTGATTATGGAAAGTAATATGGACCATTGTTTTACAAGCACATGACCATTGCGAAAACGAGAAGGTACAGAAAAAGGTGCCTGGTTTTTCGTGACTCTTGAACAAGAGGTTGGTGATAAGATGAAAGCCTTGTTTTACGCAACAGTAAAAAAGAAGTCCATGTCTATGAAAGTAAGGGCAAGAATTGGCTGGGTTACTCGAGAAACGAGCGTATTTCCCACCAAAGATGGCAAATGTTTTTTACCAATCAAAGCTAAAATTCGCAAAGAGTTGAGTGTGAAAGAGGGAGATACGATATTGGTGGAATTGGAGTTATTATAGATTTTACTGTATAGATTTATCAGGAATATCCGTGAAAAACTCAGTGATATTGTTTGTATCTCAATCGTTTGATACTTGGAATAATCAGTCTCCTATAACATGCATGACAGAACTACTGAGTATATTGCTGAAAACGTATTCTGGGATATGTGGGTTTTCCTTTGCGATTTCTTCGATTGAAGCGTATGTTCATGATTGTACATGAGACAATCAGCCCCAATATTGTGCCGTTCCTTGAGAAATGCATAAAGTTTTATAACGGCAGAGTATTTTTGCTGCTTGTAAGTATTCTTTGTGAGTGCCGTATTCTTGTAAAAATGCTACTACATGGTTGCGTGAAACAATTTCTAGTTTCTGTGCTTTTATCGTTAATGATTCTATCGCACTTTGATCTAGAGGATGCAGTGCTTGAGCTCAGCGACTAACAATGGCATCAAATAATAATGGAGAATATGAGGCCTTAATTTGGCTGCGGATACGCTCTGGATAAGGTGTCAGAAATAATTTTTTATATTTGCTATCTGGCATGTTTGCTATAAATCCTATCATTTCTGGTACCAGACTCCCTCTGGGAAATGTATTACTTGCTGACTCATTTCGGATTCCTTCGCTAGATATAAGAACCAAGCCATCATATAAAGAGCTCTCGGGAGTTATATTTTCTGATTGAGTGTGTGAGAGATTTGTGAATAACTTGTAAGTACCGGCAGCTTGATCATATGCTGGGTATTTGTTCACATATCTTACAGAGCAAGCTATAGATAAAGCTGTAAGCTTATCATTGAGCAACTGAACAGCTTTACTTCAATAATCAGAATGTTCGTTATAATCTGACTCATCCATGATAATTAAAACATTCTTTAACTTATATTT
>CAZLWR010000033.1:0-5528 GCA_964563595.1 uncultured Candidatus Peribacteria bacterium
GAACATCAAAAATCTTAATAGCGACCATAATAGCAATTTATAAAAAGACAGAGCGCGGAATTAAATATCTATTTTCTCAAAGAGAAATTGATTGAAATTATCTCACTCTTGGGGGGAAAAATATTCTTTGAAATCTTATTGATCACGCACTACAATATGGGTATACATATGAAGACCTTCCATTATTAACTGACCTTTCTCCTGAATACTTAGAAGACGTATTCCAAAAACTTAGTGAAGTACCGAATACCATAGATAGACGGGACCTAATTGGGATAGGTAGATAAAAATGATTAGGTACCTTTCTGGACACGCATTTTCCAAACCAAAGCACTAACGAATATCACTATAAACGCCGCCAAGCATAAAAACGGTATCGTGATAAATCATCCATAGATAACATCAGTCGCGGCACAACTAACTCCAGGAACGCCATTACACATAAATGCCTTCACTAATTCATTACTATTGGTCATCTGGAAATAATACTGGTAGGCTTCCAATACGATGCCCAGACCTGATAAAGGAAGTATGTAATCTACTACTCACTCGTCTTTTTTTCGTATTCAGATTATTATCAATACTAAAATAGGATACATTAAAATCCTTGCAAACCAGCAAAGCTCACAGGGAGTAAAACCATTAGCAGCATTAAACCATTGTCATGAATAGAAGTTCTTCAATGGATCTCCGTATCGACCATAATACAATGATCCAATCGTCGCAAGCCAAGATTGAAATAAAATAATTCTTTTGGGTCGAAGCATATGATTATTTACCAGTAAATCTTACATAAAGTCTCTCTAATTCTTCTTCCAGCATGGTTTGTTGAAAATTGAGATATCTCAGTTCATCGATCAATAGTTCTTTTGTTTTTGCTATTTCTTGTGCCCATTGTTTGCGGTCTATTTGTCTTCAATTCAGATTATCAGCTAGACTATAATGAGCTATCACTGCTTTGATAATTGAAAAACGATCAAGCGAGACATCAATGTCATGAGGTATCGTATCTCTTATAGCAAGTAATTCACGATATCGTTCCAACTGATTTTGCATAGCAATGCAATATGTATAAAAAAAGATAGATTTCTCAATCTATCTTTAGATAATAATATTCGGGTACATTATAGTTCGTATATTAATTTTATACAAGCATCTTCGTCTTCTATAAGAGGCATAAGCAGAGCTTCTTCTGGACTTACTCGCCTAAAAGCCTTATGTTCATCTTGGCTTAAGACAACATCTGGTCTATCATTTAATTGTATTCAAAACATATGATATACAAAGTCGAAATCCGCATACTGTACGTAGACCGTCGTATGATAGGTAAGCAGATCGGGGCTAACGCCGATACCAGTTTCTTCAAAGACTTCTCTTAAGACGGCTTCCACAAGATTTTCTCAAACATCTGTTTTACCGGCCGGTAAACATCGCGTATTGCCCTGAGGTTTATAATCTTGTCTATGAAGCAGAAGGATGTGTTTATCGTGTTCCACAAAACAACTTACTACATCAAATTTCGACTTAAACTGTTCTGGTTTGACCTTGTGAATCATGCAACTCAAGAGAACTATAAATCATTTGCAATCGTATCGAGCTCACTATCTTCTTCTCACTTCACTACCTCCAAATCCACTACCTTCTTCCCCTTTCTCACATCTGCAATAGCCATACGGATTTTTTCCTTCAATTCATTTGCCGTCTTGGGGGTGGATATCAAATATTGGCAAGCCCTTTCTTTTCCTTGAAACTTCTGTCCATCAATAGTATAAAATGCACCATTCTTTTCGATCAACTTCAAGATCAACGCTGTATCCAAGATATCAGCCATGAGATCGACACCTTCATTGAAAATAAAAGGAACCTCAGTAGATTTGAAAGGAGGAAAGATCTTGTTTTTTACTACCTTTACTCTCGCATAATATCCTACTTGTTCTTTATTGATCTCGATTTTGTCGCCCTTTCTAATTTCAAGTCTTTGACTTGCATAAAACTTCAGTGCGTTTCCTCACGTAGTCACTTCTGGATTACCAAACATCACACCAATCTTCATACGAAGTTGATTAATAAACACTACCGTAGTGCCGCTCTTACTCAAAATAGGGGTCAGCTTTCTCAGTCCCTGAGACATCATACGAGCCTGTAGACCCATATGACTATCTCCCATATCGCCCTCTACTTCAGCTTTCGGAACCAATGCAGCCACACTATCTACCACAATAAGCTGGAATTCACCGGTTTTCGCGAGCTCTTCTACTATACTCAATGCCTGCTCCCCATAATCTGGCTGAGATAGTATCAAGTTATCGACATCTACCCCAAGTTTTCTTGCATATTGAGGATCAAAAGCATGTTCTGCGTCTATAAAGGCACACACTCCTCACTGAGCCTGGGCTGCTGCCATTGCCAAAAGACAAATAGTCGTTTTACCTGAAGATTCAGGACCATAAATTTCTATAGCTCTCCCTATAGGATAGCCGCCGCCCAAGATCAAATCAAGCGAATGCGCTCCTGAATGATGAGTTACTACGTCCTTTGTGGTTCCCTCACCCATAATCATAACTGACTCATCGCCAAACTGCTTTTTGATTGATAACAGTGCCTCTGAGATTTTAGTGTTTACTGGTTTTCACGTTGTTGTTTTTCCCATCTATATGATTTAGTTTATAAAACAAAGAAACAATTTGGCTTACTAGCATAGCAAGTGTACCTTGATAAGGAATAAGCAGATTGCACAGTAGCAAAATAATTCTGAAAATCAAGAAGTAGTACACTTGCACTACTCAATAGATTTACAAAAAACGAATTTCCAACATGGTATCGGATATACCCATTGTTTGTAGTAACAAAAGCGATTATCTACTTATAAGTTTAGAATAATAGGAGGCCTCGAGTAGAACATAATAATATAAAAGCAGAAATCGACTGAAAAAAATAGGACAACACACAAAGATGTCCTATAATTCTGAAACCCAGCATATAAGAAGGATTTATTTGTAAGTCTTTTGCAGCTCTTTCCGCAGTTTCTCTTGATTGCTTTTCATGCCTTCAGGCAATTTCACAGTAAGATGAACCAAAAGGTCACCTTTTTTATCGAAGAAACCACCCTTACCAAACCCCTTGCCCTTTACTCTCAAGACATCTTGTGGTTGTGTTCCTTTGGGTATTTTTACTTCAACTTTACCATCAGGATGATCTACCAACAACAAACCGCCTAGCATAAGTTGAAATATATCTGCCGGCATCTTCACCACAATATCATCACCATTCCTCTGTCGTAGTTTATGTTTTTGAATATGCATTCTCACGTATAAGTCACCGTCAGGTCAGCCATTGATGCCGCCGTGTCCCATACCCGTATATCTAATATATTGCCCGTCTTCTATGCCTCTAGGCACATTGACTGTAATTGATTTTTTTTGTTCCTTGAGATATTGTCCCTCTTGTATTTGAATAGCATAATCAAAAGTCTTTTCTACTCCATGGTAGGAATCTTCAAAAGACAAAGTTAGCTGTAACTTGAGATCTTCTCACTTCCTAGGTCTATTGCTAAAGCCTCCTTGTCAGCCCATACCACCCATAAATTGTTCAATAATATCCCCCAAGTCACCAAAGCCACCAAAACCTCCTTGTCAAAAGTCTACTTGAAATCCTCCGTTACCAAATCATCAAAAGCCTCCTTGTCAGCCCATACCACCAAATCATCATTTTCTTACCGAATCATACTGACCTCTTTTTTGTTTATCTGACAAAACCATATTCGCTTCATTCAGTTCTTTGAACTTCTCAGCATCTCCTCACTTATCAGGATGGTGCTTCATAGCCAGTTTCCTAAAGGCCTTCTTAATTTCATCATCAGTCGCAGTTTCACTTACTCACAATATATTGTAATAATCTTTTTTGGGATCAAAGTCGAACATAATCCTTATGCCAAAAATAAAAATAAAAAATAATCTGAAGATTGCACTATAGATTTAGAAACTACAGTAGCACCGAGACCATGTACCTGCTATAATAGTAATTTTAAAATCAATGTCAATTAATGTCAACAAGCTTATAGCCACTTGCGGCTTGCAAATATCAGATTATTCATTATGTAACGTATAATTTATCATACTAATCGCACCATTCCTGATGCTTGGTACTTTGTCGAATTTCAATTATTTTTTATTAGGGATAATCTGAGTCATTTGTATTTTTGCTATAGCAATCTGAGTAGATAAAATGGCAAAGATCATAGTAGGGAACTACGTTTTGGGGATTATCTGTATGGCCATCAACAACGTCATCTCCCTGGTCATCAACCATATCAATACCATACAAATCAACGACCCCAACGCCAGCTACTCTCAACTACAAACTTTTTTGGTCACAGGGAAAACAGGTATCATACTCATATTCTACTTGATACTTCTTATCATTCTTCTCACCAAGACAAAAATACACGTAGAAACAAGCCATATGCCATTACCCAAGGCCTGAATCATGACCATTATGGTTATTATGACAGTAATAAGCATACTATTGACTATTGCTATAGCAGTACGAGGCATCCAAATTGTTGACTACAGCCAAGTCCTGAATATTGCAAAATCTTTCGTAGAATATCCATTGTTATATAACGTAATTCAATATATACCTCTAGTATTATTGGTACACGGTCTAGTAACCCTGTATCTTATCAGCGAATTTGAAGGAGAGTAAGATATTTATCCCTATGTAATTGCATTGCCATGAAAAAGGCAGATTTTGATACCCACAAAGAAGAACTAGATAATCAGATCTCACAGCTGCAGCACTATTGAATGAACACATTAGATATTTTCTCATTGCGTGTTCAACTCAGCAGATGTATTATGCCACCAGATCTGAAGCGTTTACAAAAGTCTATTGATGTGAAAAAGGAGACCATAGAACTGCTCTCGTATACTACAGCAAGATAAATAAAAAAGCCTGATTCAATAATCCGAACCAAGCACGTGTCGTCATGTTTTACCCTTAAATTTCAGGAACGTCCCAGACCGCCGAGCCAAAAACCAATTACGCTAAAGGCTAAGACAGAATCTACAGCCAAAGCAGAAGCAAAGCCTCTTATCCACCCACCTTCTTCTTGTAATGCACAGATTGCGATTACGGCTATGGTGAACACTACTATGCTTCTGATGGATATACGGCAGGCACTTTTGCTTCTTATTGGCGACAAAAGAAAGCGACCAATAATAAAACATACTACACAGGTGAAGAGATATACTATTTCCATGTAAACCCTACTTTAAACTACTTCAGGCTATAATTATATACACTATATTATTATAAAGTCAATATATTGTAAAAGCAAAATATCGTTTCCAACAAAGGAGGGGAATCAAAAAAGCTTCACCCAGTGATCCAGGATTCGCTTTTATTACAACTGTATACAGTTTTTGCTTAACTCGACAAGCAGATGCATCACCTCACTAAAGAGAGTGGTCAGTGCCTTACTTGTCTCGATCTTTTTGAGTTTCATGGCTAAAGATCTAAAACCAACA
>CAZLWR010000033.1:5628-8695 GCA_964563595.1 uncultured Candidatus Peribacteria bacterium
AGGGCAATCGCCGCGATAATTACAGCAATTACTACGGCCAACACCGGCAACATTCTTTTCAGTTCCATATAAATTTAATGCTTTTAAGTGTGCTTTGTAGTTATAAGTAAAATTGGTCATAAGTCAATATACTTTATACCACCGTACCAGTCACTGTATTTACACTTACTTCATCGCCTTCTGACTTATGAGACGCCACTTGGATAACGAGTCCATTCTCAAGAGTAGCTTCTTTGGTGCCTGCTGTTGCTCTATTGCCTTTATCTCCCGGCAAGGTTTGAGCGATCTTATAAGTAATAACATTCGGCAATACTACTCCAATTACATTGTCATTATAAATTTGCACAAAACAGCTTAAGTTTTCTTTCAGATAATCAAGACTGTCTCCCAAATCATCTCAGCTTATTTCCACTATTTCACCTGTATCGTTGATCATAAAACTATAATTGGAACCATCGTCATATAAGTATGTCGCATTCATTGTATTCAAGGTAGCATTTTCCAGCATTGTTCCTGACTTGTAGGTGAAAGTATTATTTGCTCCCGTAACGACGTTTTTTGCTTTAAGGTTATAGGTTGCACCGCCTCTACCCGTATGCGTATGACCTGTGTCCGACACTCTATATAAAGTACCTTCTATATCCAATACTACGCCTCTTTTTGCCTCGCTAACATCTATTCTTACCATGCTATCACATTAAAAATTAAAAATAAGCAGATTTACACAAGTTTATTGCCAGCAGCTTATAATTTTGTCAGGCTTAAATTCAACCAAAATGATTTGAAATGGATTGTCAAATAATTATGAGTTTACGTTATCATCGCTTCGTTTTTTACTTTGTGCCCTGCAATGTTGCAGGATCAGGTTATATCAGTATTTCAATAGGAATTATTGATTCGTAAAACGTCAGTATGGATGGCTTGTTCCGATCTATCGGGCAATCACACTATTTATATTGTAGAAAATATCGAATGGCAGCAAAAAAAGTTTCAAAACAGTTTATTGTTTATGCAGCAGCGGGCAACGCTTCACCAAAGCCACCGCTAGGTCCTACCATGGGGCAAAATGGAGTACCAATAGGTATATTCATGAAAGAATTCAATGATCGCACTAGAGACATTCAACAAAAGTGGGGCGACGTAAAAGTACCTGCATTGGTAAGGGTCTATATCGATAAATCTTTTGATTTCGAACTATTACCACCTATTACCAGTCATTTGATTTTGTCAAAGGCTTGAGTAAAAAAAGGTAGCAACACACCAAACAAAGTGAAACCAGGTAAAATTAGCATGGCAGATCTACGCCAAATCGCTGAAATGAAAAAACCAGTTATGAACACCGAAGACATAGACTCTATCGTGAAATCATTGCTTGGTACTGCAAAGTCATTGGGAATTGAAGTAGTAAACTAACATACCAAGGCATCGGGAGACAATATAATATTTAATTGTCGTTAGAACCGTATTTATTCAGATTATTATTCCATCATGAACAAAAAATTTAAAGAAAAAGCAAAGCTTATTGAGAAAGGAAAACTCTACAGTATCGCTGAAGCAACAGAACTTATCAAACAAGTAAGTTACAGCAAATTCGACGGATCAGTTGATGTTGCGATCAAAACGTATGCAGATCCCAAGTACAACGACCAAATGGTAAGAGGAACAGTCGTATTACCACACGGCACAGGTAAAAAACTCAGAATCGCAGCATTTGTGAGCGACGATTTGTTTGACGAGGCAAGAAAAGCTGGTGCTAGTATAGTCGGAAATGCGAATCTTTTGAAAGACATTGAAGAGGGTAAGTTTGAATTTGATATCATGGTAACAACACAAGCCATGATCAAGGATCTTGCAAAAGTTGCAAAGGTATTATGACCAAAAGGTCTTATGCCATCTCCAAAAACTGGAACAATCACCAATGACATTTCAGGGACAATTGAAGAGATACAAAAAGGTAGAGTGGAATACAAACTTGATAAAACAGGAAACCTACATGTAGGCATTGGTAAAGTATCGTTTTCAGCGGATAAATTAGCAGACAATCTGAAAGCACTTCTTGCAAGTATTGAATCAGGTAAGCCAAGTGCCATAAAAGGTAAGTTGATCAAAAAAATAGTTCTTAGTGCCACTATGAGTCCAGGAGTATTGGTACAAAATTAATTTTTAATTATTCATCTAATTAACATGAGAAAAATAGAAGTATTACTCCTCAAGGATTTCAAAACCTTGGGTAAAAAATATGATCTTGTCATGGTCAGACCTAGTTACGCTAAAAATGTACTCTTCCCACAAGAAGTCGCAAGATTTGCTGATCAAGGCACTCTCAACGATCTAAGAAACAAAATGGAATCTCATCGTAAGATCCAACAAAGTATTGTGGAGAAAATAAAAGCTATGCTCAAAGACCTAGGAGATAAAGGTATGAGTATCGCAGCGGATGCAAACGAAGCGGGGAAGCTCTATGGTCGTATTCATGCCAAAGATATCGCCGCTAAACTCAGTGAGACTTATAGCCTTGAAATAGATGTAGACTATGTTCATACAGCTGATATTGAAACACATGGTACCCACCAAATCCTCTTCAATGGAGAAGGCGTATCAGGAGAATTCACTTTACAAGTAACTGCTAAATAACAAGCCCTATGCAAGACACAAACTCATTACTAATCATCTGACTTATTGTGTGATTGGTGGTGGGTTTTTTGCTGACAAAAATCTTCAGCATTAAACAGAACGTTAAAGATCGCCAAGCTAGCATCAAGGCATCGAAGGCGGTCATTCTTGGACATGCCAAAGAACAAATCGCACCGCTGTTACCGAACTTTCCTTATCATATCAAAGACATTGTGTTTATAGGGAAGTGATTTGATTATTTGGTGCTTGACGGACTCAGCGAAGGAGATCTAAGACAAATTGTATTTGTAGAAATCAAAACCGGTTCTTCTCAACAAAATAGGAACGAAAGACAAATCGAAGCAACCATCAACAACAAGTTTGTAAAATATCATCTCATCAGATTATAATTTTTTGTACTACTCATGGCACAAATTATTTTCAATAACACTGG
>CAZLWR010000034.1:0-7769 GCA_964563595.1 uncultured Candidatus Peribacteria bacterium
AATTCCAAAAAGAAACAACTCGTTAATATAAAAACCGTTAATAACCCTGTCGGGCACGCCCCTATGTTTATTCCAAGAATTCTACAGACGCATTTTTTCCATCAGAAATGATATGCATTGGCAAAGATAACTTATCTCCATTGTGTTTGTACCTCTTATACAATCCTGTCATATAGGGTGTTATTTCGTTTTCCAACAATATGATGCTAATTTCGGGATTGAAAAGCATGGATTTGGGGATGTGTCAGGTAATTGCTTTTGCTGCAAAAAAGTTCATGCCCTGATGGCCACCATAAAATTGAACTTTTCTTTTCCTGGTCATTATTTCCGTGAAAGTATGATTCCGATGCAGATCGAAAGCACCGTCTTCTTGATTGGGCACTACAATTGTTGGCTTTTGAAAATGATTATCAAAGTATATATGAGTATTGATAGTAAGTCATGTACTCGGTGTTTTCCCCCTAGAAAACAAAGCTTTTACTTGGTTCGGCTTTGCTGGGTTGTCCAATTGAAACTCTCCTGATGTATGTTTGTCTCTTGTTCTGTGGTATTGTAAAAAATAATTCTGATTATTGTTTGTTTGAAATTCGATGATGGGACAGTGATTTACATCAAACCCACTTAGACTTCTGATGCACTCATAATACTCTATATCGCCATGAATACGAGAAATAAGCTGATCTTCAAGAGGTAAGGGCCCACTGAATACAATGCCTTTTCATAGCTCTGCAATGGTATAGTTTACGTATTTTCCTTTCGGCTTCTGCCCTGTTGTAAATAGATGATAACGTCCAGGGACTGCATTGTCTTCTACCATGGAACGATTGTATCATCCTAGTAATTCTCGATAGCTATATCCTAAGTGACTCATGAATTGGGTGGGGTCTACTCCTAGTAGTTGAGGGTATTGCCTCGAATATTGTTCTTCAATTTTTTGCATACTGCTTTCCAACTCTGTTTGTGCGATACTTTGAATGCGATTTATGAGTACGTAGTACAGATCTCTTGTTGTGCCTATCGCTATAGAATTAAGCCTTTCTCGATCGATACTGTGTCCTATTGTTTGAGTTTTAGTTGTTGCGGCATTTTTGCTCTGATCATTTACCACCGTACTTTCAAAAAGACCAGCGGCTCCATAATATTCAATGGGATGCTCACTCCTTATAATAAAATCCTTTCCGGATTTTCTCGCATGATTCAGATTATCAAAAATATCAGGAATACGTATTCACTGTGATGCGACATAGGCAGCTATTTCTGATTTTGGTTTATTGGGAAAATGATTGAGATAGTAATCTGAAACAGTAGGCTTAGATCCTGCTCAATATACTTGTTGATACCGATTTGGGGTTTTCATGATTACTAATGGTAAATCTGTGTACTGTCAATATAGCTTTTAATATATCTCATACAACTTATTTTTGCAGGAATACTGAAAAATCATACTTGATTGTTTGATGATGAGGTTTTATTGATTTCATTCAGAGAAAGCTTATGATGCCAGCATTGTTTTAATGCACTGAGAATAGCATGGATAAAGCACTTATACTTCAAAAAATTCTCTCCTTGAAATCCTTGTTTGAACAAGGGGCTATTCCCACACTTGCACAGCATGAGATTCATCCAGATTTGCCCATGGACAGTAAAGAAAGATATTTATACTTTACCCTGCCGGTCTCTCTCAATTTCCAGAGAAGTTCTCCCGCAATGCGGCAAGCAGCGTATGCTACATGGCATGATCCAGAGACTCATTATCTTTTTGATCCTCATCAAGTAATTGCTGCACCATATGAAAAAGTACAAGTAGATCTTGCTAAGCACAAACTTTCTCTCCAAAAAAACAAACACACTATGATTCGGTACACGATTTGCACCAGTCTTGCACGCGATTATGACGGAGACCCTAGGAGGCTTTTGTCGAGCAAACATAGTTGTGTCTTGCAGATATCAGATTATTTACAATCTAATAAAAAAGTCTTTCCCTATCTCAATGGCCCAAAGATGTCTCATTACCGGCTATATATCTTAACGCATTATACAGATCTCAAATTGCAAAACGCCCATAGACTTTCCATCATCCCAGATACTCATATTCAACAATCTTCTGTGGCATTGGGTATCGTTGCAGAATGAGCAACACCTATGGAGATTATAGATGCTTGGTATAAACTTTTGGAGTTAGAAGAACTAACGCCGGTAGAAATGCATCCCGTCTTATGGAATCGAAGTAGAAATAATTTTCAACCAATGGTATAAAGTCATCAGAGATTTCATTCTAGAAATTCTCTTGCAAATTTACTTTCTATGGTTATACCCTAACCCTACTATGGGGTGTTTTACATTATAAGTGATTCAGATGATGCACGATAAGCTGACAAAAAAAGACATTATACTAAATCTCAAAAAGGTGATAGGTAATATTAATAAGATTATGGAAATGGTGGAGGATGATTTATATTGTGTAGATATAGCTACGCAGGTAAATGCTTCTATGGGGTTATTGAAATCGGTCAATATAAAGCTTTTGGAGAATCATCTCAAGTGCTGCTGACCGAAGTTTCTTACCAGTAAAGATCCTGAAGTATTGGACAATTTCGTAAAAGAAATAACCAGGGCTTGGGACGTTACCAATAGAAAATAGTCATTTAATTCTCGTCATGTCTCATGAAAAAAACGCTTAAGATCAATGGTATGCATTGTAAATCATGCGAAATGCTTGTTAGAGATTCGATCAATGATCTAGAAGGTTGTAAAGTTGAGTCGCTTTCACATAAAAACTGAATACTCGTAGTGAATTGTGAGCATGGAAACCTGGAAGCAGTGGAATCAGCCATCAATAAAGCGTGATATACGCTGGGAGAAGGAGAGCAAAAGCAACCACGAACCTCAGATCAATGGTTTGAAAAATTGGGTTGGTTAGTATTGGCATGAGTATTATTATTCGCTTTACTGAAAATCAATGTAAACGCTCTGATCCCACAATATGAAAGCTTATGATTTGGAATAGCCTTGTTGATAGGCTTAGTCGCGTCCGTATCAACCTGTTTGGCGGTGACTTGATGAATTATTGTAGGGTACGCAGAGTCGGTACAGACAAATAATAATCTGAGAGCTCAGATAAAATTTCATATTGGCAGACTCATTATATTTATACTCTGATGAGCTATATTAGGTTTATTATGATCACAGTTTACGGGATCTGTGTGGTTCAATGTACTATTTAGTATACTTGTAGGAATAGTATTATTATACTTAGGTTTGCAGCTTTTGGGTATCGTGCCAAATATAACCAGGTGGTGATTTCATCTTCCGAGCTGATTGAGTCAGACTATATTTAATCTTAAAAATCCTCGTTATGCACCAATTGTATGAGGGTTAACATTTCTGCTACCATGTGGTTTTACCCAAAGTATGCAACTATATGCCTTGCAATCAGGTGATCCATTGCAGGGAGCAATGATTATGGGAGCATTTGCACTAGGTACTTTGCCAGTATTATTAGGTATAGGATTGGGTACGAAATATATAAAAGATAAACTGACTGTAGTTAATCCTCTTATCGCTTCGTTGCTTGTAGTATTCTGATTATATACTATTTACAATGGCACAGTGCTAACCCAAGCTCTCAATAATACTGAACCTGTAGCCGTAGTGAACAATCTGCCTACTGAGATAGTGAATGTGGGACATGATGGTGTACAATTTGTGCCAAGCCTTATCAAACTAGCCGCAGGCAAAAATTATAAAGTAATAGTTACACCAAGTTCAGACGGCAGATGATGCAATACTCAAGTAGTTATACCATGAAAGTGACCTCATACCATCAAAAAGTGAGAGGCATTTGAGATTGCCGTAGATGGATCAAAAGCAAAAACAATTAAGTTGGTGTGTGCCTCTATGGGTATGCGACAAGGCGATATAATAGTGAAATAGACTGACTTCTTTAATTGGTCATTTTGTCATGAAAAGAACTATAATCTGACGATTGTATCGCCACTGCCTCAAGCCCATACTGTTTTTGTTTCATCCTGAGACTATGCACAGTGCGTTTGGAAGAATAGGAAATATATTAGCTTCTTCCGGGCTCACCAGAAAGCTGACAAAGTGACTATTTTATTATGAGCACGCTGCTCTCAAGCAACGTATTTTGGGTATTGATTTTATTAATCCTGTATGATTGGCCGCCTGATTTGATAAAGATATTATGTTGCCCGATATTATTGCTGATATAGGTTTTGGATATGAGGAGTGTGGTTCTATAACTAATCTTCCCTATGGCTGAAATCCATGAACAAGATTACATCGTTTGAAGTTATCGAGAGGACTCATAGTGAATTATGGACTCAAGAATAAGTGAGTGAAATATGCTAAAGAAGTGATAGAACAGACACATTGTAAGGTCCCTTTATTTGTGTCTATTGCAAAAACCAACTGCATACAAACATGTGACTTTCAAACAGGCATTGACGATTACGTAGAGTCACTTACGACATTACAATGAATACATAAAATAAGCTGATTTACGCTCAATATCTCCTGTCCTAATGCTTTTGGCTGAGAAGATTATGCCAGCCCAGAGCGTTTAGTTTCGCTTTTGCAAGCAGTAGAAAAACTCAAGATTAAACAATTAATCTTTGTCAAACTGCCGGTAGATAAACCATGGGAAGAGATCAAGGAGCTCGTTCAAGTTTGTGTCGACTATGGTATTCATTGAGTTATTATTTCCAATCTTACGAAGCATAGAGAAGACATTGAAGAAAAAAACAGCATCATCCATCTTGCTTGATGAATCAGCGGCAAGCCGACCCAGGGGAAGTCAGATTATCTTATAGGTAAAACATACCAATATTTTGGTAAACAAATCCTTATCGTCGGCGTCGGTGGTATTTTTTCAGCAGAAGATGCTTATCATAAAATCAAACAATGAGCAAGTTTGGTCCAACTCATTACGGGGATGGTATTCCAATGACCTCAGCTTATTTGAGAAATCAATCAATGACTAGTGAAATTACTAAGAAAAGACTGATATTCAAACATAAGTGACGCAATCGGTAAAAACTTTTAAAAAAGCCCTTGCATTTTAAAAATATTAGTCTATCATACCCCTACCCAGGGATAGGGTTATATATTTATATTGTAAATCTACCATCATGACTGAAACAACTGGATGTACTTGTGTAGCTTGTAGCTGCAAAGATTGCAATTGTAAATTTGAAATCAATAAAAAAGCAGGATGCTCTTGTTGAGAAGATTGTCCTTGTTGAAATAATTGTACTTGTTAAAAAACCTATTCGCGACAATAGGCTTCCACTATTTGATACTCCACACAAATAAAATTAATCTTATGCTACCTATCCCTGGAATGTTTTCAAGATAAAATTTCTTTATACTCATTTAAGCCATATGGAAAAAACATATAAAGTTAAAGGCATGCATTGTGCTAGTTGTGCCAAGCTTGTTAAAGGCAAAGTCATGACGCAAGCATGAGTAGAGGCATGTGATATTAACGTTGCTACTAATACCGCGACCATACAATCATTACAAGAGCCCGATATTTTACAAATAAATAATAATCTGAAAGACTATGGTTATGAACTGATTGATGAAGCCCCAAAAATTCCTGATCATATGCAACATACAGATCATTGAATCCAGGGCACGGATCAGTCTATAAATCATGTTCATGAAGAAGTAGAAGATGACCAGTGGCCGACGATACGCTTAGTACTTATGTTTGTAGTGCTGAGCTTTTTGTATATGGGATTGGATGTAGCTGGTAAATACCGACAGATCATCCCCGAAATGCCTAAGCGACTTTATACCTTTTGGCATCATCTCTTTCCAGTTATAGCAACAATAACCTTTGTGCTATTGGGAAAGCCAGCACTTAAATCTATAGGTACATTTGCCCGCACTGGTCATGCTACAATGGACACGCTCATTTGAATAGGAACCTGAACTGCTTTCCTTTATTCATTCGTCATTAGTGCATTCGAGTGAGAACTAGCTCCTTATCTCAATGTCGAGAATCACTTTTATGATGTGGTAATTGTCGTTATTGGTCTTGTGTATTTTGGTAAATATTTGGAGTCCAGAGCCAAGAAAAGAACCGCCGAAGCAATTGAAAGTCTTATATGATTACAGCCAAAAACAGCAACGCTTAAACACGGTGAACATATAAAGGTAGTACCATTGAACCAGCTTCAAATCAATGATATTGTTGTTGTCAAACCGGGTGAAAAAGTACCGGTGGATGGGGAGATCATTTTTGGAGAAACATTTATTGATGAATCTATGATAAGCTGAGAACCTTTACCGGTTGAAAAACAGGTATGAGATATGGTCATAGGCAGCACGATCAACGGTGACTGAATCATTCATATCAAAGCCACAAAGCTTTGAGCTGCTTCCATGCTTGGTCAAATCATCGCACTTGTTCAAAAAGCCCAAATGAGTCGTGCTCCTATACAAAATCTTGTAGATAACATATCATCTGTTTTTGTACCAGCAGTTTTGGTTATTGCTCTTTTGACTTTCGTACTACGAGCTATAAGCTGAGATTGGATTACTGGTCTTACTAGTGCTATTGCTGTGTTAGTAGTAGCCTGTCCTTGTGCTATGGGCTTAGCTACGCCAACTGCCATTATGGCAGGAATAGGGCTGGGTGCAAAGCACGGTATACTGATCAAAAATGCTGAGGCACTACAAAAATTTTCTAAAATTGACATGATAGTGTTTGATAAAACAGGTACTATTACCCTTGGCAAACCTACTATTTCAGATTACCAATATTCTGAACATCACTTGCAAATTTTAGCATCACTTGAACTAAACTCTGAACATCCTCTTGCTCATGCCATCGTAAAACACGCCCAGGAACAATGATTGGCCCTGCTTCCTGTTGAAAACCGGAAAATGACAAAGGGCAAATGAGTACAGTGAACGATTGAATGAACTACTCGATATGCTTGAAATATGACCTATATGGAAGAACTTGGAGTAGAAACACAGATTGAACAGCATACCAAGCAATGAAAAACGCCTGTCATACTCACGGATCTCAAACAAACTACTGTCTTTGCACTATCAGATACCATCAAACCCTGAATCAAACAAACGCTCGAATGGTTTCATAACAAAGGAATCAAGACGGTCATGCTTACGGGCGATAACGAACAAACCGCCAATTATATTGCCTCACAAATATGAATTGATACAGTCATAGCACAAGTTTTGCCCGGCCAAAAGGCTGATTATATCACTCAACTAAAAAATGATGGTTATAAGGTTGCTATGATAGGTGATGGTGTAAATGATGCACCAGCTTTAGCATTTGCAGATGTAAGCATTGCAATGAGTACTGGTACTGATGTGGCAATTCATGCTGCTGATGTTACCTTGCTTCATGGAGACCTAAACAATCTGAGTAAGGCATATTCACTCTCTAAAAAAACTATGAACATTATTATCCAAAACCTTTTCCGAGCATTTGGATATAATATCTTATTGATACCGATTGCCACAGGTATGTTTATCCGTTTTGGCTTGTGACTACATCCCGCATTTGCCTGAGCTGCTATGGCTTTTAGTAGTATTTGTGTCGTATTAAATAGTCTAAGACTGAAACGCATCTAGATTCTGACCAAGTAAAAAACCCAGATTACCCATTTCTTGCAAGTGTAGATAGTCTGAGTTTTTTTATGATTTATTAACCAAAGAAGGCTAGCAAATATGATAATAATAAATAAACATCATAGTTCAGATTATAT
>CAZLWR010000035.1:0-7308 GCA_964563595.1 uncultured Candidatus Peribacteria bacterium
TTTGAGATTAGATATCGTAGCTATGAAGGCTTGTCGCGCAAGTTCCATCTGGGTCGAGATACCCAGGAGGTTTGCAAAATGTGTCAAATTTCTAGTAAAGGAAAATTAGAGAAAAAACTCACTGATACAGATCCCAATGAGCTCAAGGAACTGACCTTGGAGACTTATTCAGATTATAAAATATCTTTTATTGCAAAGGAATGAGCGAAAGCGTTGTGAAATTTTCCCCTGGCTGAGTATATGGATAGAGTTGAATATGAGCTGAAGGTGATCAAAGAAATGGGATTCAATTCTTATTTGCTGGTAGTTGCTGATTTTATCAACTGGTCCAGGTCTCATCAAATACCTGTAGGGCCCGGAAGATGATCAGCAGCGGGATCTCTTGTTGCCTGGGTAATTGGTATTACTGATGTGGATCCACTGCCTTTTGGGCTACTATTTGAAAGATTTCTCAATCCTGCAAGAGTATCAATGCCCGATATTGATACGGATTTTGATGATGAGCAGAGAGAAAAAGTATTTGAATATGTTAGAAATCATTATGGCCATGATCGTGTGGCAAAAATCGGTACCTTTATGAATATGTCCGCAAAGGCAGCCTTCAAGGATGTAGCTAGGGTGATGGGTCTCCCTTTTGATGTATCCAATAGGATTTCTTCTTATTTTACTATCTTAAATGATGATAGAACAGTTAATTTTAAAAGATGCTGGGAGGAGATTGAAGAGCTGAAATCCATGCTCGATTCTGATGAAAGACTTCAAGAAATAGTCAACATTACCGATGATCTGATAGGAACCTATCGTCAGACCGGTGTGCATGCATGCGGGGTAATTATTGGTCCGGATGATTTGACAAATTATTTGCCTCAGCAACTTGCTCCGAATACGATTTATTCCCCAGATGAATGGAATATTACCCAATATGATTATAATGCAGCTAAAATAGAAGATACCATAGGAGTTATTAAAATGGACTTTTTGGGTCTTTCCAATCTGAGCATCATTAAGAATACTATCAAAATCATTGCGAAGAGGTATGAGGCCGCAGATAAACCTCTGCCAGCTCTTTTCCAAGCCTATTTAGAAACAAGTACGTTTGAGCCGCCGATTGACGATATCCATGTCTATGAAACTATTTTCCAAAAAGGTAATACCAGTGGTATTTTCCAATTTGAGTCGGAAGGTATGAGAAGATTTTTGATATTACTTAAACCCGATAGACTTGATGATGTGGTTTCTATGAGTGCCTTATACCGTCCGGGTCCTATAGAATTTATACCTTCTTTTATACATCGTAAACAAGGAGAAGAGTCTATAGATTATATGTATCCTGAATTGTTTCAGCTTATTAGGCAATTGTATGGTGAGGAAGTAGCTTTGGAAGAAAAACAAAAACTTGAAGATGATCTCAAACCTATATTGGAAAATACCTATGGAGTTGCAGTATTTCAAGAGCAGCTTATGTTTATGTCTCAAAACGTTGCGTGATTTAGCTTTGCAGAGGCCGATAACCTGAGAAGATGAATTGGTAAGAAAATCGTAGAATTGGTCAAAAAAATGAAGATTGAGTTTGTGGAAAAAGCGGGGATCAATAGAAATTATAAACCGGAAACGGCAAATTGGGTATTTGAGAAGATGATCGAACCGGCAGCATTGTACTCATTCAATAAATCTCATTCTGTTGCTTATTCTTTGGTTGCGTTCCAAACAGCTTACCTGAAGACGTATTACCCGATTGAATTTCATGCAGCTTTGTTGCGTGCAAACGAGACCAATACTGAGGAACTTAGTAAATTTATCAATGAGATCAAATTCCAAGGCTTATCAATCTTGTGACCAGATATTAATATATCTTATAACCATGTTGCAGCAATTGATAATAGTGTCAGGTTATGATTTCTTTGTATTAAAGGAGTAGGAAGCGAAGTGGGCGAGACTATTCAAAGAGAAAGACAAGCCAATGGAAATTATGCCGATCTAGCCGATTTCTTGACTAGGTGTCAAAATGTAATCAATAGAAAATCTTTGGAATGACTAACAAAATCCTGAGCTCTTGATGCATTTGCTGATCGTGGTGCTTTGTTGGAGAACATGGATTATCTGCTCGAACGGGCGAAAGCTAGTAATCAAATTGCGGATGGGGGATTGTTTGGTGGAGGTTTTGGCAAAAAGACACTCGATCTGCATGTGAAGCGTCCCTTGAGCAAAATGCAAACCCTGAAGTTGGAGCATGAAGTATTCAAGACTTTCATTTCCTTTCATCCTTTGGATGGCCTCTATCCCTGGGTAAAATCGAGATGATATAATATGATTTCTCAGTTTAAGAATTGGAACTACGAAAAAGAGCAAAGAGATTTTGGTGCTTTTACTATTGTGGGATTGGTTACCAAGATTACGAGAGCAAAGAAAAAAGGATTCTTTATTAAAATAGAGGATTTCTCTGATGCCATAGAGTTTTTCGTAAAAGAGCCTCTGGATATAGAGGATTTTGATTTATTAATAATAAGCTGATATAGAGGTAAAGGTTCTCCTAGATGGAAAAAGCTTATCAAAGCTGATTTGGACAGATTGATTCAAGTCGCTTCGAGTGGCTGAAAATATGATCCTCAAGAAACGGTTTTTGAAGTAAAAAAAAGAAGATTGGGTATTACGAGTGTAGGTATTGATAATGGTAAAGTAAAAAGTGAAAGTAGAGATAGTGAAGGGGCCGATCTATGATTAGAAGTTTTGGATACTAGTGCACTGGATACAACCCAATTGGATAACCAATTATTGGATGCTATAGGAGAGAAACAACATACTGATGAAGTCAACCAAGATAGCGATATCGAATGATTGGATGAAGAATGAGTTGAAGATGACCTCGGTGTAGTGCTACAGGAGCCTATTGATAGTGCTTTAGAACAGATTCTTCCGGATAAAGTATCCGACTCAAATAATAATGACTCGCCAAACAAGCTTTCTTACAACCTTGAAGATTCGTCAGAATACCAACATAACGATCAAAATGGTCAAAAACAAAGTACCCTTATCCATGAAAATATACCAGTAAGTAAATCATTGCCGTTACCTCATGATATTCAGACTATCAAGAAATTGCAAATGATAATCAAATCTTATCCAGGTAATATCGTCTTACATTTGGGTAGTATGAAAGTAAGAGTTAGCGAGTCGGGAGAAAAACAAATTACTGAGCTTTTGCTGAGCTAGTATGGATGCATTTCTCTGCTCTTATCGATTATTATTGTAAAATTGCCAATTAGTTAGCCACTTTTGTGCCCCATGGCATTTGTACAAAAGTCAATTGCAATTGCTCAAAATAAAATTATATTTGGATCAAATATCTAAATATAATTGCATACCAATAATTAATCAAAGCTTCCCAGCGTTTGTTTGCATTAGTTGTATTATAGTTTAAGATATTTCTATTTAATAATTACAATTCTTATAAATGAACACGAACAATGGTACAGTTAAATTTTTTAATGTAACTAAGGGCTTTGGTTTTATTGTAGACAACAATTCTCAAGAAGAATTTTTTGTTCACATTTCTGAATGTGCACCTGGCTACACTCCTAATGATGGTGATGTAGTTGGATTCAACGTAGGTCAAGGTAAAAAAGGAACTATGGCTACGCACGTACAAAGAGCAGACTAATTATCGTATGTTAATTATTAAACTCATTATCTCCTTGTGAGTGATGAGTTTTTTGCTACAAAAAAAGATAATCATCTCTGAAAATCTGATTGCTCATTCTGACTGAGGCACATTATTCTTGTAACAAATCTCTGAGTTTACTGAGGCCTCTGGAGAGCCTTTGTCTTACGTTGTCTTCGGAGATATCAAATGTTCTAGCTATATCTTCATTATCATATCATTCTATGTACTTAAGAAAAAGCACCTCTTTGTATTTTGCATCGAGTGACCCAAGTGCTTTAACAATTTGTTCTGATTGAAACTGGATATGAAATAGTTCGGCAATATCAGTAGGATCGGCGAGATTATCTTCGAATCTGAGTGTATCGTCGTCTGCTCAAGCATAGTCTAGTTCGCTAAATGCTATCTCTTTGGTTTTCTTGAAATAATCTTTGGTCGTATTTCTTAAAATAGTTCGTAAGTAGGAGGTGACGTTGTGATGCGTTTTGAGATTCTCTATGCTATTTCGTATTTTCAAAAAAGTGTCCGATAAGATGTCTTGTATAGTCGCCTCATCAATTTGGTAATAGGATTTGAGAAAACGGTAAAAGCTGTCTACTGTATGTTCGTAGAGTTTTTGGAAAGCTGTTTCATCTCTTTTGATAAGCGACTGTAAAAACTGCTCGCTATAAAAACTTTCATGATGTACTCACATGGATATGCTATAGCAATTTGTAATAAAGATGCAAGAGAAACCTACGTACCTAGACTTAAGGTAGAGGTATCATATCCTAGGTAAGTCGCCCTAGATCTCTATCTAATGGGTCTCCATAGACAATAATATCATAACCTTGTTTTTTTCGTAATGCTTCCAATTCTTGTATAGTTTCTTGATTTACTCCAGTGAAATTGGTGCTGTTATTTTTGAATCGATACAGTCTGATAGCAAAAAGGTTAGGATCTAATAAATAATTGGGGAAAACCAAGGCCCCTTCGTAAACGGTAAAGGTGAGCGATACTTTCCTTCAGGTTTTGCATACGTATTCCGAGGCGTATTCTTTTATTTCAGCGTAGTCCATGAGTCCTCCCGTTCTGGTGAGTTGCTTGCGAATACTCTGATCAGTAGATATTCAAGAGACCTGGAAGCAGATTCTGTGTTCTGGGGCATGATAACTTCAGGTAAAGTCTAGAAGTTGTTTGACACAGGCTCTGGTTCTTGCGGTAGCAGGCATAACTGAGGAAATCTTAATATGTCCTTGATACTGATCTGCAAGTCATGTTAAAATCTCTTGGCAGTACGGATTTGATAAAAGTTCTCCTCATTTTACAAATGAAAACTTAGGGATTCATTGAGTAATAATAGTTGGATAATCTTGTGCTATTGTCTTGATAAGTTCAATTTGATAGTGTAGCTCTTGAGGAGTCATATGAGCTTCGAGCCTTGGCACAGAACAAAAGCTGCATCCTACATTACAACCATGTTGTGCTGGCAATCCGAAGATTGGTCAGGATCTATCTTGTTGTGGGAATATACTGCAAAGGGCAGTTGCGGTATTGTTGGCATACTGCAAGGTCAATGCCAGATAGTGTTCTCCTGTATTGGTAATCGGTCATGATTGTATTTTGGTGACAGTCGGATTCATTGACATGAGATTGATAAATAAAGACGAATAAAAACTCCTGGTGATTTACCAAGAGCTGTTTGTGAATATATATTATTAAACTGCTACAAGAAAAATCACCTAGAATTGATGAGTCGCTTGTGGCACTTATGAGATATAATGTATAATAGTGTCATGTTATTTTATATAAAAAATAGATGTTTCAAATCAAGTAACATTACAAACCGTAATGAGAGATCATCAAGCGTTGATTTTGTACTAGACTAATCTAGTATGGAGCCTACTTACTCAATCTGATTATATTCTATTTGTCTTTTTCTTGTTTATATGAAAAAAATATATGTCCTAGACGGTTCGGGATTTTTGTATAGAGCATGGCATGCGTTTCATATGATGCCGAATGCACAAGGAGATGACGTGAATATGGTGTACGGTTTTTTCAGAATGATTATTAAGTTACTTATGCAAAAACCAGATAATCTGATTATTGTATGGGATGCTCATGGTAAAACTATTAGACATGAACAGTATGAAGCTTATAAAGCAAATAGACCACCTATGCCAGATGGTTTTTGACAGCAAATTAGACAATGTAAAGAGCTGGCAACTAGATTGTGAATCATGACTTTGGAGCAGCTTGGTTACGAAGCAGACGATATTATTTATACCATTGCAAAATCTGAGGGATGTAATTTACATGAAAAAGGCGGAAACGATAAAATAATCGTATATACAGCCGATAAAGATATAAAACAAATTTTGGAGTTTCCTTGTGTCACTATCCATGATCCCATGAAAGATGAGGAACGAACAAAGGAGAGATTTGTACGTGAGTTTGGATTCCAGCCACCATATATGGTGGATTATCTTGCATTAATTGGTGATGCAAGTGATAACCTTCCTGGTGCCAGAGGTATTGGTCCCAAAGGTGCTTCTGAATTAGTAAAACAATTTGGTACGATTGAAAATATATATAATAATCTGAATGATATTAGTGAAAGGATCAGGGGATTACTTATTGAAAGTAAAGAAACGGTGTTGCGTACAAGGTGACTCATCGCATTGCTTGATGTGCCGGAATTGCAATGTGATGTGTGTATAGATTATAAACCCGATATACCTTTGTATAAAGAAATATTTATACAGGAGCTTAATTTCAGAAGTTTTGAAAAATCACTAGACGAATTAAGAAAGGTTTCTTATTTTACTCCTCAGGGAGGATTGTTTGGTTAGAGGTATTAAACATATTAGGCTGGTAGGTCTTTGGATACTTGTTCTCCTACTAATTGGGATTTGTCATAGTACTCCTGATCAGGATAATAAGCAAAAAGGATCGAGCCTCATTTTAATGTTTCCATAATAGTATTTGGGTCTTCATTATTTGGTATGGTGAAACATCATTCACTTCTATCAACTGGTGCGGGATGGATAAATATTCAACGTTCATCTGCTTGATCATTGAGATGAGGCTCTAGTCAAATCATACGCAATCATATTCGTTTTTTATCGGGATTGCGTGGTGGGGTGATAGTATCTGGGGTTTGATAGAATCATAAACTACTTTCATGCGAACCTGATTGATTTCAGAATTCTGTCGCAAATCCATTGCCTGATCATATACCATGTCACACATGTGTATAAAAGAGAACTTTTGGTGGCCTCTGTGAAAAATCTATAGAGTATAACCTCTTTTCGTTTCGATGTTTTGTGTAATCTACTATAGTCAGAATTGATTTTTTAATAATTCATTGAGATTGCAATTTGAGATATCAATGCATGGCACTTGCGAATGCGTTATAGCTAGGCTTCTCTCATTCGATAGTGTTATAATAATTTTGTATTTCTTGATTATCTGCGAATTGCAGAGTGATATTTTTATCTGTGATATTTGCGGAAATTGTTGTTTGTCTTGTCTGCTCAAGTGCTGCTGGGAATGACTCGTTTACGAGTTCTACTTTGATTCCAGACGAGCTCTTGTTAGTTTCTTTAGATCAAAAAAGACGAGCGATAAGTTGCTCTCATGCCCCTTGAAGTCCATTTTCTGCTCAC
>CAZLWR010000036.1:0-5526 GCA_964563595.1 uncultured Candidatus Peribacteria bacterium
ATGACATTGTAACCGTAGGGTTGGGTATGGCAGCAAGTATGGCAAGTTTGCTTATTACAGCTGGTACTAAGGGCAAAAGATTTATACTTCCACATAGTGAAGTGATGATTCATCAACCGCTTTCTGGTGTTCAAGGACAAGCAAGCGATATTGAAATTGGGGCAAGACATATTATTGCAACCAAAAAAAGAATGAATCAACTACTCGCCTATCACTCATGACAACCACTCAGCAGGATTGAAAAAGATACGGACAGAGACAACTACCTCAATGCTGAACAAGCAGTGGAATATGGTTTGGTTGATAAAGTTATTGGAGCATACGAGCTATGGAAAGAAGTTGGAGCGATCAAATAAAAGACATATTGTAATCACTACAAAAGCTATTATTATGAAGCGACTTTGTCGCTTTTTTTAGCGATATTATATCAAACTATCCATGCAATCCATCTTAAGATCATTCTTTCATTTTATTACCATCTGTGCCAGTTTTTACCTGGCATATGTTACACGTAGTTACACAGATCTTATTCCTTTCACGCAATTACATATTCCTGTTCTGCATTTTTCAGAAACAATGCTGTATGGAGTACTAAGTGCTGGGATTTTTGTGTGCATCGGGATAGTCAGAGGCTTATATCCTATTAGACAGTCCAATACCAATTATATGAGGTTATTTTTTGATACTATTGTGATATGGCTCATTAGTACTACCTTTTTAGCTTATTTTGGAAGCGGTATCATTTTCCTCTATGGTATATCCAGACTGGTTATTGTGTTCGGAGTGCTGATTAGTGCGTTACTCATGTTCATTGTAGATCTTTTTATAGATGCTATCGTACCTGCATTTCATCAGACTATTTTGATTATCAATAATGCCGATCACTCTGCTATTATAGATGAACTAATCCGTTTTGAACAGTATCATGTTCATCAAATGCCTTATACGGACCCATTAGATATCAAAAAATACATTCAGGAATATCAGCCTCATTATGTCATACTTATTGGAAGTATAGCCAAGGATCATTTGCAGTATATCGCGGACAAGGTCAATATAGCTTGATCTACCTTTGTACATATAGCAGAAGGTATGTTGCTCGATGATTTAGATTTTCAAATAACCAGACTCGGACCAGTGCTAGGGTTACAATACCGCACCAATACCATTAGCGAGCGAGATGCTGTTATCAAAAGAATATTTGATATAATCTGATCCTTATTGGCGATCATACTACTTAGCCCGATTATGCTCATCACTGCAATCATAATATGGCTTTTTGATAAGGGTCCCATTTTATATAGGCACCAGAGAATAGGAAGAAATTGAGTGCCCTTCGATTATATCAAGTTCAGATCGATGAAATTAGAATACTGTACCTGAAATTACTTTTGAACCAAGCAATCGGAAGATTATTGGAAAGAGCTTCAAGATAGCGAGCTCAATGTCAGAAAGGGCGAATTGCAAAAAATAGAAAACGACCCAAGAATCACTCGCATAGGAAGATTTATTCGTAAATTTAGTATCGACGAACTTCCCTCCTTGCGATGCATTCTCAAATGAGATATGAGCATAGTAGGACCAAGACCACATTTAGACTTTGAAGTAGCAAGATACGCTTCGTGGATGAAGAGATTGTTAGTGGTAAAGCCAGGCATGACCTGCTATTCACAAATATATGGACGCGACAAACTTCCCTTCTCCGATGAGGCCAAATTCGATCTCTACTATATTCAAAATCGAAATCTTGCATTTGACATTTACATCATTATTGCTACTATAAAAGTACTATTCAAGTGAAGATAGCACATAAACACTAGCAGTTGTATGATTTATTTTCTTAATCTATGCAATGAAACAATTTCTCTCTCAAGCAACTAACAAACTTAAAGAACTAAAAAACGTTGATATTATAACTCCAGCAACAACTCTAGGTTTTTTAGCAGGAGTAATTGATCTTTTATTGCATCGTGAAGGGATGCCCCACCCTAGAGCTGGTTTGGAACTCGTTGCAACACTTGGAATGTGAGCAATTGCTGCTTATAGATATGCAGAACAGGCACTAAATGAAATATTCGATGAATGAGATAACATAAGTGCTAATCAAAACTTCTAACAAGAGCGTACCATATAAAAAAATAAATTGTCAGACCTTTGACTTTTATTGCTCACAATGGTATAATAAGCTAGAGCTTATTTATTTTTCGATACCATCAAAATGATTAAATACTTTGAATTATTTGAACAACAAGAAGCTTTTTATAAAAACACAGAAGGGACCGACTTTAGCTGAACTGTGGAGGCCTTTAAAAATGAAATTGTTGGATTACAGGTAGTCAACAATGAAAAAAATGATCCAAAGCGGAATCAAGCAGAGCAACAAAAAGCTCGTAATAGTGATATATACGTTAGATTATTAAATCTTGGCTCAAATATGTCAGCAGATAAGCTCTGTGCAGCTCGGCAAGAAATTCTTATGCAAGAAGGAGTTACACTGACTTTTTTAAATGCTTTGCAGCAAATAATCTCAGTGGAAGAGAGTAAGATGAAGGGTGACACAAATCCAAGAAACGCACCCTTTAACGAAAAAAGATTACCCAAAATAACAAACTTATTAGGCACAGTCAATGCAGCCATAGCCAGTAAAACTTGAACAACACCAACAACCGAAGTTATTAATAATAGATAGAGCAATATCTCAAATTGCTTTCAGAGGGAACATTATTATATGATAAGCTGATATTCAGCTTATTTTTTATTTTACCAAAAACACTATGTCACAAGTATATGATAGTAGTTCCATTATAGTATTGGAAGGATTGGAGCCGGTAAGACAAAGACCTGGAATGTACATCGGAAGTACTGATGTAAGAGGTTTGCATCATTTGATTACCGAAGTAGTAGATAATGCCATAGATGAAGCTTTGGCTGATCATTGTCATCACATCACTATCAAACTTTGTGCAGATGGACGAGTCGAGTGCTACGACGATGGACGTGGTATTCCTGTAGACATTCACCCAAAAACAGGAAGATCTACCGTAGAAACTGTTTTCACTGTACTGCATGCAGGTGGTAAGTTTGAGAAATCAGCTTATAAAATATCTGGAGGATTGCACGGAGTAGGAGCCAGTGTCGTCAATGCCTTATCAGAAAGACTTGAGGTTTACGTGCACAAAAATGGCAAAGTCCACTTCCAAGCATTTTCACGCGGTAAGCCTTTGGGTCAATTAGAAATAGTCTGAGACAGTAATCTGAGCGGAACTACCGTAAGATTTTTGGCTGATCCGTTAATCTTCGAGACTACCAAATACAATGCACATCAAGTGTTCACTAAATATCGTCAAACTGCCTATCTAACACCTGGCACTACCTTCACAGTTATTGATGAACTCAATAATAAAAAAGAGAGATATTACTTCGAGTGAGGAATAGGAACATGGATTGTAGCAATGACTGAAGATCAAGAAACAGTTATTAACCCAGTAAGATTTGGTTCAGAATCTGATCAGTTAGCAGTGGATATTGCTTTCAACTATATTGATAGTACCAGCAGCAATATTTTGTCATTTGTAAACAATATTAATACTCCAGACGGCGGTACTCACCTCAATGGATTCAAAGATGGACTCTTGAAAGTTATCAATGAAGTTGCCAAGTCAAAAGGCATGATTGACGGGAAAGTAGGAGAATTTATCGCATCGGATATATCGGACGGTCTCTATGCTATTATTACTGTCAAAGTACCCAATCCGGAATTCGAAGGACAAACCAAAGGAAGATTGGGAAATAGCTATATTCGTAAAGAAGTAGAAGCATTAACCTATGAAAGTCTCATAAAGTATTTCAATACGAATGAACCAGAGTTCAACAAATTGATGGAGAAGATTCAACTGAGTGCCAAAGCAAGACTTGCAGCAAAGTTAGCAAGAGAAACAGTATTAAGAAAATCTCCTCTTACTGCCGGAGTACTACCTGGTAAGCTAACAGACTGCAATAGCAAAAACAGAGCAAATGCAGAATTATTCATTGTGGAGGGAGATTCAGCAGGATGATCAGCAAAACAAGGTCGCGATGCACATTTCCAAGCAATTTTACCACTAAGAGGTAAGATATTGAATACAGAAAGAGCAACTATACAATCTATTCTTGCGAATACCGAAGTAAAAGCGCTCATAACAAGCATTGGTATTGGAATAAAGGACGGTGTCGATATGACCAAGCTCAGATATGGTAAAATTATTATCATGACCGATGCCGATGTCGATGGAGCACACATAAGCACCTTGTTGCTAACATTTTTCTATCGTTATATGAGACCACTGCTTGATGCAGGACATGTCTATATGGCTATGCCACCACTGTACAAAATTTCAGCAGGAAAAAGAGAAGTCTACATTTATGATCCGGGAGACAAGACGCTTGAACAGCTCGCTGCTGAAAATGGGTTTGATGGAAAGTTTGAATTTCAAAGATACAAAGGTTTGGGAGAAATGAATTATGACCAGCTTGCAGATACCACTATGAATCCACTTAGTCGCAGCATCAAACAAATTGTTATTGAGGATGCGGAGGAAGCAGATAGGTTATTCAGGATACTCATGGGAGAAGATACCGAAAGTAGAAAACATTTTATCCTGAGCCACGCGAAAAACGTCAAAGAATTGGATGTGTAAATCTATATATTTTACATTTTCTAGTATCAGGTTATGATTCATCTCAAAAACAAAAGCCAAGAGCCATTGGATCAACAAAAACTAGTAGGAGTTTTGTTTTGTTATGAGACAAATAATCAGAATAATCAGAATCAACGATCTTTGGAAGCTATATCACTGGACGGGAAACAAGATATTTGATCTCTTCTTGCAGGGACTCCTTCAGTATTTGGCAAACAAGGGGTATATCTTTGATGCTGTCTAGAGCAGGATTGGATACAGTTAAAAGATGATCGAAAAAAACTATTAATCATATTCAAAAAGTTTGATCACCAGAAGGCAATAGGCAGCCTCAGGACTATTTTGGCTCAGCACATCAGCAACACTCAACAAATCACTTTGGAAGCAAGCTTATTTCAATCTTCAAATTAGTTTCTACAAAAAAACTCTCGCAACACTACGAGAAATTTTTACACAAAAATAATCTCATGACTGCTCTATTGTTGAGCCTTCAATTTTGCCATATTTGGCACAACTTCGAACTCCAATTTAGTATCCTTATTATCTGTTTCCAATCTATCCGCAAGAACATCATGGATTCCTCCTCCATACTTTCTCAAAAGATTTGCTATAAGAGCCCTTTGCTGTTGTGGATTAGTAATTGAAAGTATATCAACTTCCTCTTCAGCAACTACATTAGTAAGATCCTGAGCATCGAAAAATAGATTTCTCAACTCTGACTTTTTACCCGTAAGCAATAAACCACCTGCTTTTACAAGTAGGTTGAAGGCTTCGCCTAATTGTTCAGGCATAGGTTTTGCAGTAAAAACAACACACTTCTCAATAGTTCATGGTAAGTTTGACATAAGGC
>CAZLWR010000036.1:5626-7111 GCA_964563595.1 uncultured Candidatus Peribacteria bacterium
TTCCATATTCTTATATACGGCTGCCAGATGAATTATGCAGATAGTGCTAGGATCAAAGCAGTTTTGACGCATGCCGGCATGATATACGTATCTGATATCAACGATGCAGATCTGGTTATTTTTGATACTTGTTCAGTTAGACAAAAATCCGAAGATAAAGTGGCAGGGAAAATGATGGAAATAAGGAAAGATCAAAAAGTGCGAATGACAGGCTGCATGGTTCAGCACTATCTCAAAAATACTAAAATCCGTAAAGCAAAAACTGGTAAAGAAGCAAAACTCAGATCATGAAACTTTATAACAAACAACAAAACAAACAATCCTACGATCATAGGAATGGGGAATTTTGAAGACGAATTAAAATTGGTAAAAGATCACGACGATCTACTCTTTGTGAATGAGTCATTCAATCCACTGCGGCATACCTATCACTTTCAGTATCCAAATGTCGAACTTTTTTTCCGTATAGATGACACAGGCTACCTACCATTTCTCGCAAAGAAACTAGGTTATAATGTTCATATAGATAGTGAACTGACCGATGAATATTCCTCCATCATCCCTCACAATGCAAATCAGCTGTTTACTGAAAATACAAAAACTGCTTATGTACCAGTTTCAACAGGTTGCTCACAATTCTGTGCGTATTGCATAGTGCCTTATGCAAGGGGCCTGGAAAACAACCGTCCTATAGAAGACATTCTCACTGAAGTGAAATACCATTTATCTCAAGGAGTTCAAGAAATCGTACTTCTGGGGCAGATTGTAAACAAGCATCCGGAATTTGTAAGCATATGTAAAAACATACTTGCATTGGATAAGCTCAAATGGCTCAGATACACATCACCCTACCCTACTTTTTTTTCTCCGGAACTGCTTGAACTCCATGAAAACGAAGTAAAAATGTGTCCCCACATTCATATGCCTTTACAATCAGGTAGTGATGAGATTTTAAGAAAGATGTTTAGATGATATACTGTTTCAGATTATATGAGCTTTGTAGATAATATTAGAAAACTCAAAAGACCGATCAGCATTACTTCGGATATTATAGTATGATTTCCTGACGAGACCGAACAAGATTTTGAAGGTAGCCTGAAATTAGCCGAATACAGCAAATTTGATATGGTTTATATAGGCATTTATTCTCCAAGACCGGGTACTATTGGAGCAAAAAAATACGAAGATAATGTCCCTAAAACCATAAAAAAACAAAGATGGGATAAGCTGAATAATTGGCTAAGAAAAACTTCTCTTGAAAATAATCAGCAAGAAATAGGAAATATAAAAGATGTTATGATAAGCAGAAAGCTCAAAACTGGCCAATATTTTGGTTACACCGATAACATGAAAAACATTATCATCGACGCTCCAGCTCAAGGCATAAGCATAGGAGATTTTGCACAAGTAAAAATCAATTGAGCAGAACCCTTTAAGCTATTCGGGTCAGTGAAAAACTAGTATTCATCTGATGAATCATATATA
>CAZLWR010000037.1:0-6984 GCA_964563595.1 uncultured Candidatus Peribacteria bacterium
TACATAAGGAAAGTGGCGTATGTATGCAACATAGCATTTTCCTTGGTGAGCTTGGTATCTTCAGGATACTTCAAAGACAAGCTACTGAGCTCATCTCGGACACCGGCATTCACACCTCCAAAATGGATTTTATAGTGACCTAGATTCTTTAAATCAATAGACTCATTAGGAATAGTAAGAGTGCCTTTATAGAGATTAAACTTACGGAAACATCTTCATAATCTCTTATATATTTTCTGATTGCCATATTGTAGCTGATTCAACAAAAGCTGTATTTTGTCTTTTAGAGAGGATTCTACAAATACTCTCTCAGAGCAAAAAAATGCCTGATGGACTTTTTCCAGATTTTTGAATTCGTTAAGCTGATAAGACAAATTATCAATAATCGCTTTTTCTCTTTCCCCATCATCTCACTCAACCTCAAAGTCTAAGTCAAGCATATCAAGATCTAAATCAAAATCATATTGTCACTCAATCGGCAATATATTTAGTGCAGCGCTACAAGAAAGCAAAGCACGGACAATGGCATGTACGACAGCGTCTTGGATGGTACACAACTTTAGACCATTGTCTCTCGCAATATAATATTCTTTTTTATTACTATACAATTTACTTACTTCGAGGATATCGTACAACGAATGAACTTGAAGTGCCTGTAAAAGATATTGAAATAAAACTGGCTGCTCATAAATTCGGAGTTGTTCTAACTGTTTCAATACTCCCTTTGGGGAATCGCTCTCAATAAAAGAAGTTATAGCATGATGCAACTTATCTTGTCTTTTTGTATAAAAGTCTGCTATTTCTGTGCTAAGTAAGCGAGCTATCTCCTTCCCCTTATCCGGCATTTTATCCAACCTATCAGATCAAACTTCATAATACATTCCACTCAAAAGCCTTGCAGTAGCAGGTTTTAGTCTATGATAAATATCAGCCTGCATCACACAGTCCTGAGTATCCAATTTGGAAATCAATCTATTGGTTGTTGTTTTACTCATATCACTTTCTCTGGAGAGCTAATAATTTCAAGCACATTAATATAATCAAAAAAACACAAAATACAACTCTCATGTTGCCAGTTTGTTAATTACCTTTTTAGCATACGACCAAATACTATCCCCCAAGCGACAAAAAATAGGTAGTTTACCATGCTATCTTCAAACACATGCAAGAACATTCCGGCAATAAGTAAGCCCACGAACCCCATGAGAAATAGGTTATTATAGTAGTGAAGCGATTCCTTTTCAGGGCCTTTTGAATCGTTCCTGGCATGTTTTATAAGCATCAGCGTGCTCATCCAAAATCACACAAAGCCGATTGGTCACCAAAATCCATAATCCAAAGCAAGTTGCAAGTAATAGTTTTCCGGCAAGAGCGAACCATGTCGGTGGATACCGGGGCCACTTGATCCCAATCCATATCATCGAGGATTAATAAAAAACTTATGAAGAGCGTCCAGCCCTAATGCAAAATGTTCTGTAGTAGATTCTCGTTTCAGATAGGTAATATATCCAAATAATCCGACAATGACGCCTAGACCCAATCAGACCCGAAAGAGATGTTTTTTGATCCACGATTGTTGCGTAATACCAATCATAGCCTGAGTGAACAACCCAACCAGCAATGCTCTGCCTAAGTTCAATCCAGCAAAGAGCAGTAATACCGCCCTCTTAAAGAAGCCTTTCAACTTTTCAGCTTTTCAGCTTTCTGCCCAAAGCAATGGCATCAAACCGATGAACCAGAAGGCAAAGTTATTAGGACCCGAGAATAATCAGGAATATCTCATCACGCCTCCTTGTTGAGTAAGATAGTATAAAGGAGGTGCTACTCAAGCTTTATAAATATTCAAAGGACCGAAACCGAGCCAATACCACAGATCCGAGAACAGCACTTTACTACCCTGGACTACGAAACCCACCACAAGTATAAACCAAGATAATCTGACTATAAATCTAATCCAATCATCTACTGATCGTGCTTGTCTATCCCCGCCTCAGGTTGAAATAGTAGGCGTAGATAACAAATACCCAATAAGTCACGCACTCCAAAAAATCACCATAAAATACCACCCATATTTGAGTCAGATTATACTATCTTTGAGCGTGGCCATCGTGATTCCCTGTACAAAAATAGTAACCAATACTCAAGCGACCATCAATCCCAACAAGGATAAGGACATCCGCTTGGTACGAGAAATATATTCTTTAGTTTGCTTCCAATGTCGTAAAGCTGCAAGGCCCACAAACCCTATCCAAATCAACTCTTTTAGTCCAGAAATAATTTCCTTATAGTGCCCATCCAATAATCCAAATACTACGATGGTATGCACCACAAAATACAAAGAAATCATAATCAGAAAACCCTTGAGGAATTTTATCATACTATGAAAGACACTAGGATACAAATAGACTATCACTGACTCATATTGATTTTTAATAAACAATCAACAAAAAGACCTGCAAGTAAATTGTATATAATTTTCATCTCAACCTCATTCCATGTTTGCTACTATACTAGCATTTTTCTTTCCCTTGCAATGTTTGGGATGCAAGACACCAGGCTCTATGCTTTGTCCTGATTGCATGAAAAAACTGCAGGTGCATCCGGAGCTATGTCCTTACTGTCACGGCTATTCTTCAGATTATAAAATATGTATAAAGTGTAAAACGCAAGAATCTTCTCTTCAAGGCATCATTACCGTATTTAACTACACAGGACTACTCAAAAAACTCATCCTAGCACTCAAATATTATCATAAGTATAGTGTTTGTAATTATCTTGCTGACAAGCTTGCCACTGCCATCCAATGCAATCAAGCAATCCATCATTTCCTGAAAGATCCCAACTCAGTGCTCATTACTCATGTACCATCTCATTGGTTTAGAAAACACATGATCAAAGGATATAATCAGTCCGAACTACTCGCACAACAACTTGCGGAATTACTCCACATACAGCACAAGCACTTACTTACAAAAACAAAGCATACTTCTTCACAAACAGCACTTGATAGACAAAAAAGGCTCCTCAACCTCAAGAGCGTCTTTATGTTGAAGCCTACTATTTCTTTACAAGATATTAAGCTTGTCATTATTGTTGATGATATTACAACCACCGGTTCTACTTTGCAAGAAGCCGCGAAAAGCATAAAACAAACATATCCTCATCTCACTATCTGGTGAGCCGTACTCGCTAGATCCAATTGATAGCTTGAATACAATAAAGAGAAAGTTATAGAAGATTAATAATTTACTTATCCATATATAAATAATCTGATGAAGAGAGTGCTCAAATATATTCACGTCTTAGTAACACTTGCTTTGTTTGCTTATCTTGCTTGGGCAATATATACAGGTTCTGTAGGAGAAATCTACACTTCTGCTGTTGAATGGTTTATATGACTAAGTCCAATAATTGTGCTTCTTGCCGTATTATTCACCATTCGAAAACCAGGTTTGCCTTATCAAAAGTGGCTCATTATAGTGGGAGGGCTCGTACTATTATTAGTGAGCGAAGCAGTCTATACAGATAGTACACTATTTTTTGGTTCCGACATTACTAAACTCTATGCAGCAATTACTATATTCCTCTCCTTATTTGGGATCTTTACCAACAAAATAGTTGTTGCTAAAGGAGAATATGGCAAAAAGGCACAGATTATAGAAGTTTAGAGTTCACCAAATCTAAAGCCGTAACAAGAAGTTACGATCAATATTTTGTTGATTTTAAAAGCAATATATTTATGAGTTAGCTCACATTTTGATCTGACTATGCGGATGTAGCTCAATTGGCTAGAGCACCTCCTTGCCATGGAGGAGGTTGCGAGTTCGAATCTCGTCATCCGCTTTTTGTATTACTTGAAAGACTTATTGGCTAGAGCATCCCGCAGTACTGCGGGAAGGTTGCGAGTTTCCCGATATATCGGGATCTTCCGCTTTTTGTATTACTTGAAAGTCTGAGAGATACCTGAAATAATCTGGAAATACTGGCACGAACCAGTTGTTTTATTTTAACAAAAGATAAGAATTATAGTCAACAATCGTATAATTTCCATCATCTTGAAGCTTTCAATATAGATCTGTAATGATCATTTTATAATCATCTCCATTAATTTCCAAAGATTTTCAAGTGGGTGAAGAAGAGGCCTGACGAATAATATCACTATACTCATAAAGGTTTACGTTATAGGTTTTAGCTCATACGGTTATTAGTACTTTTCCTTTATCATTTCACTCAAATGTTATCTGAGTATCGGGCGATGGTATTTTATCATAAGTAGACAAGTGCATAAGGGTTGTGTAACCAACAATATTTATAGGAAAAATATAACGCGGTCAAACATAGTTAATAGAATTATCTATCGTGTCATTTATATCTTTTACAAAGAAATTAGAGACCCCCAAGGATGCCATGAATTGCTCAGCAACCGCACCTGCGATTGTTCATGATAATTGCTCAAATCAAGTCCCGGCATACAAGGTCTTAAATACCTCAGGACCATTTTCTTCGGCCAGATATATCGCTCTTTGATATATCTTTTCTATATCTCAGCTAAGATAGCGATCATTATCAAGATCTACAGTACGAGCAACAATAGTACCATCTTCCAAGAAATTGTTTGTTTGCAATAATGCTACCATTTGATTGTATTGAAGTCTTGTAGGCAAGTGTACAGCACTTTGAGGACCATAAGTAGACAAGAATAATAAGACTGTGAAAGCTATAATGATAGTTGATAATGAGCGTTCGGATTTCCATAAAGATATTCAGCTTATTATTATAATCCGTATTCCCATCATAACAATCAAGTATCTTGGTGTGGTTCGTCAATATTGTTGTATTCTTACGCCCATAGCAACAAACAAGAGAACCGCAAATAGTATCAGAGTAATAAAATAATACCTATGTACATTTCTCAACCAACTATGATCACTTCTCAAAGGATAAGTGAGAAGATATCATGCCGTTCCAAATACCGTATATCAAATGACCATTCGAGTGACTATTCAGCGAGGTAATTCACCCTGAATCATAATCTGAAATATATACACCAATAAAATAAGTGCATATAATATTGTCAGCGGCAAAAAGACATATAATCAGAAAAAACGGAACAGTTTAGGATAATCAAAATCTTCTGTCTTGTCTTGGATCCCAATCAACAAAATCGTAGGAAACAATAGTGAAAATACTACGCTCCAGACCTGTGGATAGATTATATCATTTATAGATATTCCGAACAAATACCCTATAGATGTTATACTTATTAGTATTCATCATCACACAATGACTGAACTAATTACGGCAATAGCTCATTTTATAATACACTTTTGAGATCGTTTCCAAATAAGATTTGAGTTATAATGGGTTGCATGTACTATTCATACAAAGGGTATACACCATGCGAATATCAGCGAAAGAACCATCCGCGATTCATATGATCAAAACATCGTAGTGAGATCCTGCGGTAAGGAGAAGTAGAAACATATTCATACTATCAGAGCAATGAGTTGCCCTATGATAGCTACACGTTTATCAAATGATGCATTGATCTGTTTCATGAGTGGTCATGCTACCATCAAAGGAAACATGAATAATAAACTTATGACCATACGTCCGAGCAGATTTTCCATTTCAACATTAGTACCATATGTATCAAGTCGGATCAGCTTCGGAGCCACCAAAGCCATTACAAGTGCAACGAGATAGGCACCAGGATATTTCATTAACGAATTAAACCATTCTTGGAAGAAATCACGTATGAGTTTCATGTTATAGAAAAAGAATAATGTAGCATCAATACATATTATTTCTCTCCCAATATCAACCTTTCTTCAAACTGCAGTCCTGGTGTGCGATCAGATTATTATATATATTAAGAAAAACAAATTTTCCCAATTTCTTCACTTTTTTTCTTTATAGGAAAAACTATTCTACTCCGACTTAGATATGACCTCATTTCATGAAATCATTGAACCAATATATTATACCACTCCTCCTTGCTTGAGCATTGGGTATCGCCGTATGGACCAGTACTATAACCATACAACAAAATCCGGATTCACAAGAAAGTTCATACTCTAGTTATTCTCCTGTTACAAGACAAAGTGGATGATATTTTCAGCTATCAGGATTACAACAAGTTTCTTGAGAACTCCTTATCTCCCCCAAACAATCACGAACAAAATGGTCTCAGATTATCAATACATCTCAAGACTTTTTATACATATGGATGTATAGCATTACCCATAAAGAAAGTAGAGCCCTCATCAAATCATTAGCCAGATCGTGAATTCCTGTCAAAATAATATTAGAGGACAAACAATATGGTGCAAGCAATCAACCCACTACACGAGGCCGGAACATTCAAACACAAAATGATACCAGATTAGGAACCAATTTTATGCATGCCAAGACACTTGTATCGAGCTGATTTTATATCATACAAACAGCCAATCTTACCTTTGGTGCATTCGAAAAACAAAGAGAATACTACGTCATCGGACATGATTCAATGATAAGAAACAATCTGAAACAATTGTTTATACAAGACCGAAGCGGGACAAAACTCAATACAGGAGATATACATACAAATCTTTTGATATGCCCTATCGATTGTAGAGAAAAAATAATCTGACTCTTAGGTAGTGCCCAACACTCTATCTTCATCCAAAATCAGTATATTACTGATTCACAAATTATAGATGCCTTACAAAACCAAAGTGGATTGGATATCAAAGTTACCCTTCCCAAAAATAAAGAAAATGAGTCGACAACATTGCTGCTGCCCACTCATATCAAGTTACTTTCTTCGCCCTATATCCATGCCAAAGCACTGCTTATAGACGATAGATATCTGCTTATCTCTTCTATCAATTTTTCTTCCAACAGTATGGATAACAATAGAGAAATTGGAATTATATTGACCAACCGTGAAGCTATTGAATCATTTAAAAAACAATTTCTACAAGATCGATCCAATGCAAA
>CAZLWR010000038.1:0-6962 GCA_964563595.1 uncultured Candidatus Peribacteria bacterium
AATCAGACCCAGGAAAAGCAAACACTTGCCGTTGGAGGGCTCTTTTTTGCCATTGGTCATACGCCCAATACAGGTTTTCTTGGAGGACAAGTGAGCACAGATGAGACAGGATATATTATTACCTATAGTAGGCTCTGCGAAGAAGCAGTCAACGGGACCAAACTCCTAACTCCAGAACAAGAAACAAAGTTCCGCGATGGGAAAACGAGGTTTCTTACTTCCACCTCAGTAAGCGGAGTATTTGCAGCAGGAGACGTAGCTGATAAAAAATATAGACAAGCCATTACCTCGGCAGGAACTGGTTGCATGGCTGCGTTGGAAGCGGAACATCGACTGAGAGAAAACAAATTATTGTAATTCAACAACTTTTTTACACTAATTGGTTTATTTTGCTTATCTCAAACGATGAATTTTAAAGCAGGGATACTCTGTCTGAAGCCTGCACAAGAAGACAATATGATTGCATTACGTTTTCTATCTCAGGAGCTAAGCCAATTGCTCAAAAGAGACACTAGCATTCTACTAGATCAAGCAACTATCAAACATATACTCAGACACTGTAATTACGGGCAAAGCAAGGATTTGCCTGACATACTAACGAGTTGATTTTGTATTGGATCCTATTATAGAACATATATTCAAGAGAGTATTCAAAATCTTGTCTGATCAGATTATATAGTGGATCTTTGTTATAATGAGACAAGCTGAGAAACTACCTATACCCTGAGTTCTTCTAAAGAAATTTTAATAACAAAAACCGCCCCATAAGAACATTCTTTCCTAGGCACATAGACGGATGATGGCTCAATATCTCTTTTCAGATAGGGCCTTTTAGGATTACCATGGTCCAACTCCTTGTCATTGCACTTGGAACAGCATTGGGACTAGGTCTACGAAATCAAATGGTCAAAAGAGGTATCAACAAATGATTGGCTTTTGTCGCAGTACTCCCTATCTTTGTAATATTTATTGTTATCGCTTTCTTTAAAGTTTCCGAACTCACCCTGATTCCTTTTATGGCCAAAGTAATTCAAACCAATATTCTTGATGAGACAAAAAAATATCAAATTGATGTTACTCCTATAGACCCCATAGAAGTAGCCCTTGCAAGATCAAAACTTAACGAACCCGAAACCAGCAAGTTAGATCAAAAACAATTGAGTATTGATGATGTTGACTTAGCAAAAAAGAGCAACATCTTAGGCGATTCAACAGCTCAAACAAACTAGCCTATTGGCAGAGGTCTTCTCAGGACATACTGTTATTCCTCAAAACGATATATATATGAGGGATCATAGCATCTAGTTTATCTAAGGTAACTTTGTACTTATCTTTTAAGGCATTCACTTTTTCAAATGCCCAAGAAAGATTTGACCCTGCTTGGCCGAAAGTCTGAGATCTTTGTTTGTGGTAAATCCGAAATTGTTCCAAAATATCAGCGTATTCTTCCTTGCCCGGAAAATTATTATCACGCAGAATAGCAGCGATACGCTTTGTGCGTTCAATACCGTGAGGTGAATATCCTATATCATTATCTTTAATCCGTTTGTCTACTAACTCATCACTATTAAGAACTGGACTTAAGTATATACATAGATTATTAAACACCATTCTTTGTATATCGACGTTAAGAGAAGGAAAAACTTTTGACATGAACATCTCAGTCTGTTGTGGGTTTAGCTTCCGTAATAAGTATTTTAGGCCATACTCAACGCGTCAGCTACTAGGATCAACATTCAAATAGTCATATATCTCTTGAGCAATTCTTTCATCTTTCGGGAAAAGGCTTTGTTCTATATCTAACTGCTCTCATGATATTGTAAGATTTCCTGGCAAAATAAGTTTCATCGCATTCAATTATATAAATAACCGACAGTGAGTTTATCAGAAAAACCAACTTAAACATTATATACTAATTGTCAATATGATAAGTTATCTAAAATTTCTTGATAATAATCTCTTTTGGCGAACCGCTTCGGGCGTCATCCATAATTCAGCCGATACAGGTCAAACAATCTTCTTCCTCGACATCTACCAACGGATAGCCAAATTTTCCTATATCAATATATTCCTGTCATTGTTGAACATGGCAAGCACAAGCAAAACAAGCACCGCTACGACAGCTGTAGCCTATGTCAATATTATTCTTTTCTGCAGTATCCAAAATACTTTCATGCTGACTCGCAGCAAACGAACCCAATACGCTACCATCCCTATCTAATACACGAATCATCACTGGAGACTGTTCTTCTTTTTTCTCACTACTCACTTCTCAATCATTATGTCTAATTTCTCCTTCCGCACTTTTCAGTTCATTCAGATTATATCACATCAATTCCAAAACAATATCTTTCAGTAAAGGATAGCCTCTTTGTGGATCAAGCCAATGAATATGATCCATATCATGCTCAATGATTACTTGTGCATTCAATCTCTTTACAAATTCCTCACTATCGCTGAGCGGAACCCAGGGATCGTTATCGCTGAACAAGGCAATTACTTTTCAGCAGTGTTTTTTTACTTTTTCAGTATCTAATACCGTTTCTAGCCATGGTCTGGCTTGTAGCTTACTCTCTTCATCTTCTAAACCATGAAGATGAAACCATCCGGCCACACTAACCAAACCACCAATGCTTGCTTCTTCAGGCAATATTTGTAGCCATCTCAAAGCAGTTTGTACACCCACACTATGAGCTACGATATATGTATCACTATCAGGTATAATCTGATCCTGTAAAGTTTGCACCCAATCATCTACAGTTGGAACATCTGGATGGGGCATACTCAAACCCACTGCTTGTATATCAAGCTGATCTAATTCTTTTCTCAATCGATACAACCGACCCACATCAGGAGATCATTCTCGACCATGAATAATATATACTTTTTTTGACATGAAGCATCTAGTACAATAAACTACTTTATTCTAATAAAAATATCTACCTTTTCAACTTTGTCAGGAGACAGATCAAACATAGCAAAAGGCAGAAAACATCATTTCACAATAATATTTTTTATGGTTTTACAGACAGGAAACTTAATTATAATCTATTTTAGGCTATACAAAATTTACTTGAACTCGACCTCTGGCAAATTGTCAGACTTTTTAAGTAATTATCCCAAGGGTTTTTCGCCTTTAATAATTCTTAAAAGTACCACAACGACAGCTATGACCAAAAGAACATGGATAAGGTTACCACCCACATGGAATCATAAATAACCAACTGCTCGCAATATCACCAGAATAACTGCGATAGTGTACAATAAATTTCCCATGGCTTTGCATAATAAAATAAAGGTATTATAAGCTCATCCATAGTTATATAATTGAAGAATACAAGCTTGGTGACTTTTAAACAAAAAAACCTTATCGTAAGACAAGGAATTTTATGGGTTTGCAGGGACTCGAACCCTGGACCAGCTCGGCTAAGGAGCCGAGTTGCTCTACCACAGGTAATTAATACAAAAAACCTAAATCGCGAGTTATTGAGAAGTCAATTTCTACTATCTCATCCGAGACAGGGAATATATCAAAAAAAGTATAATTATCATTTTCTTTGGAGAAAGTCATTAATCATATATTAGGATATTTCCAGTCATATTCACTAAGTTGTTTAATGTATTCGGACAAATTAAATCAACCCTCGCTTGACGATATACGAGTAACTATCAATAGCCTGGTTGTTTGACCATAATCTTTTTGAAGTTTCTTATTTGTTAACTTAGAGATTTCTTCTTTTATATTAATTACACTCTTTATTGGGCTATTATAATTGGACATCTCATACACTTCTACCGGGATAGAATTCTCTTTATTAATCATAATCACATCTGGAGCGTCTGAAAGAATTATATCGTGCTTAATGCCATAATGTTTATATATCGCTAAACACATTATTGAAACATAATGAGCCTCAATAATTTGTCTATAATAGTAAGTTTGCTTAACTCATTCAATTTCTCGGACTAGCTTATGATTCTTCGCAGCAGAACTAAAAGCCTCCTCAACCGATCATTCTTGATCAATCATCTTTTTATACAAATTATGTAAGTATAAAGGACTATAACCATATTCAAGCGCTGGTTTTGAAACCATAAGATGGGGAAAATAAAATATAAACAAACTGTAAAAAAACCTTATCGTAAGACAAGGAATTTTATGGGTTTGCAGGGACTCGAACCCTGGACCAGTGGCTTAAAAGGCCATTGCTCTACCGCCTGAGCTACAAACCCGTAGGGGTCACTATAATTTTATCACCATTATTTTCAATCCAACGAGTATAATGTCATCATTTCTTTATGGATCTTTCCAGGGCTCTAGCTCTTTGCATGGAATCACACACAATATATCAATATAATTTTATATTCTCTCAAATTCTTTTTGTTGTATGAGTTTTTCCTATCGTATGTTCTTTTATTCTCCTTTCAATATTATTGGTTGATCATATATAATATCTATCTCACTGGAGAATATAAACATATCGACTGTTCATAATGTGTGAACTTATCATATGAAATCGAATCCTGGATCAGCTCGGCTAAGGAGCCGAGTTGCTCTACCGCCTGGGCTACAAACCCGTATAGTCAGTTAACAGTTGATTAACAACAAATAATGCTCGTCAACCGTTAACTAGTGATTATTAGATGAAGCCTCTGAGTTTTTTATACATTCTTGTACTGATTTTCATATTTACAGCAAAACCACCGAAGCTAACGGATTTTTTTTGAAGGTTGATCTTGAAGGTTCTTCTTGTGGCTCTCATAGAATGAGACCTCTTGTTTCCAGTTGCAGTCTTTCTTCCTGATATATGGCATATTCTTGGCATAATAGATAGTTTGTAATAAATGGAGATTATATAATTCAAAATTATTCTGTCTCTGCTGCTGGTGCTGGTGTTGCTCAAGCCTCTCCTGTCTCTGCTGCTGGTGCTGGTACTTCCTCTTCTTCTTCTTTTCCGAGAGGAACTGCTACTACGATAGGCTGGTCATCATCTTCAAGTATTTCTACCTTAGATCACAATTGAAGATCTCTTACAAATACACCATCTTGAACGGTAGCTAAAGAAGAAATATCAATTTCAATATTGTGAGGCAGATCTTTTGGCAAAGCTGAGACAGCAATATGATCTTTTACCAATTCAACTCTACCCTCATTAGCTTTCACCAATGGAGATTCACCAATCAATACCACTGGAACTTCCGCTTTCACTGTTTCATTCGCACTAACCGCCAAGAAATCAACATGAAGCAGGTTATTTGATATTGGGTCTGTTTGGATATCGTGGATAAGCACCATACCAGAATACTCCCCAGTCAAATCAACAACAGTACTACTACCTGCGTATCTATATAGTTTCAAAAATTCATTTTTAGGAAAACTGACTGATATAGTTTTTTCTGTATGTCTTCAATACACCACACCAGGTATAATTCCTAGTTTTCTTAGTGGTGCATTTCTCTTTCCAGACTGTGTTCTCAGGGCAACTGCTAACTCCATAATATATAAACTTTTAAACATGTAAAATGAAACGAGAAAGGTGGTTTAACAAGGGATTGCTTGTATTTCAGAGCCTCTTGCATCTTTAGTGATAAGAGATTTCATTCTCGCATCTTTACCAACCTTATCTTTTATATAGTAGATCTTACTTTTTCTTACTTTGAACTCATCCAAAAGTATGAGTTTTGCAAATTTAGGAAAGGAGATTGGATAAGTCTTTTCAATTTTAACACCAGAAGTCTCGCCAATAACAGTAAAAGAACCGTCGTGGTTTTTCGGGTTATGCACAGCGATAACAAGACACTTAAACTTCCAAACTCTTTTTGTTTCACCTTCACCCATATATTCATGTATCTCCAATTGCTGTCCAACTTTAATCGGAAATCTTAGGTATGCTTGTTTTTGTGCTAAGGCTTGTATTCTTTGAAAATGCATTTGTATGGGGATCTAATAGTAAAAATAGAATATAATCAGACATATCAGATTATTATTTTTTTGTTCTTGTTTTCATAATTTCAGCTCTTCGTTTTCTCTGTTGTTCTAAGTCCTTTCTGAATTGCATCATAACCACTTTCTCCACTCTATGTGCAGCTTTAGATAATTTTCTTTTGGCACCTGTTTTCAGTCTCATGAGAGATGTAATTTAAGTATAAAAAATATTACAAGTATTTAACCAAAGAGCTTAGGCCTCTTGCGTTTAGTTTTTCAGTAAGCATATCATTGTTGATACCAAATTTCTTAAGTCTTCAAAAAGCCTGGAGCTTAGCCTTATATACCCATTTTGATACACCGAATTTCTCAGCTATACCAAACTTTTCTTGTTTTTTTAAGGTATCAATAGCAAAATCGTAAGCCTTTTCTATCTTCCTTCTAGACTTTACTCTTACTCTACCAGCATTATACCATATTCTATGCTCATAGGCCTCAAATCTTCCCTTACCCATTATTTGTAACTAATATATTAAAATAATATTTCACTTATAATCTTTTAATTTTCAAACATTTTCAATTTTCGGCTTTCCGCCCTTGGCCTTACACCTTCAGCTTATAAGTATTTTGCTAAGTAAGCATTTGCTTTATTCGCTTCTGCGTTTCTATGTGCTTCTTCTTTCTTCTTTACCGCTGCACCTTGACTCGTGTATGCCTCCAGTAATTCCTTTCATAATTTCTTATGCATCGGCTGGCCTTTCTTAGCTCTCGCTGTATCCAATATCCATTTACTAGAATAAAAGAATCTTCTTGGGCCCTTAACCTCCAATGGGATAGCATAGACAGCTCCACCAATTCTTCTAGACTTTACCATGATATTCGGAGAAGCATTTTCAAGTGCAGTCTCCCATACCAACAAAGGATTTGTATGACCACTTGCCTTTATTTCCTCCAATGTATCTTCAAAGATTTTTCTTGCGATATTCTTTTTACCAGACTTCATAAGGAAGTTAATAAACTTCTCTACTTTGTCATT
>CAZLWR010000039.1:0-6905 GCA_964563595.1 uncultured Candidatus Peribacteria bacterium
GAAAGTGACCCAAGACTAGCATGATCACTAAAGATATGTCAGACTTTGAAAACAATATTATAACTGTCTCCGAAGACACCGCTCAATAATGGGGCAGGGATAATAAGAATTTACAACAAATGATGTGTGGCATGCAGAATATTTTTTCTTTAGAGGCATACGATTATTCTCTTCCTGAATCTCTTATTGCACAACACCCCCATGAACCTCCTGATGAGTGCAAATTGTTGATATATGAAAGAAATAATCAGACTATTTCAGATACTCAATTTTCAAAGGCTTTGCAATGATTAGATCAGCATCATGTCTTGTTTTTTAATAATTCAAAAGTGGTGAAAGCCAGAATACCTCTTGCCGGTGTCACGACTATATACAAAAATAAATCTGTAAAACTCAAGGAAGGGGAGTTGTTTTACTTACAAGCAGTAGGAAATAAAACTTATCAATTTTATGTCTATCCTGGAAACAAACTACAAGTATGAACTACTATTATCTTGGGGAAGTATGAGCTTAGTATCGTTGATAATTTTGATCTGGGAAGGATTATTTACTTTGCATGAGATATCTTTGAGTTGCTGGAAATATATGGTCAAATGCCCTTGCCTCCTTATATAGTTGATGACCGCAGCAAAGGAGATAGATATCAACCTGTTGTTGCTGCGAAGCCCTGATCTGTGGCGAGCCCTACTGCTAGTCTCCATTTTACTGCTGGATTGCTGGATGGGCTGGAATCCCAAGGGGTTATATTAGACAACATTACCCTTCATATTGGTATTGGGACCTTCAGACCTATCGAGGCGGTCAATATTTTAGATCATGCCATACATACCGAATCCGTTGAGATAGATCTGGATGTTTTTAAACGTATCATGGATTATAAGCTGACTCATAAGCTTGTCATAGCCGTATGAACAACGTCTTGTAGGACCTTGGAGTCTTTGCCCTATCTGTTCAAGATCCTAGATACAGAGTTTGATTGTAGTAAGTTGCTTGATAAACAGGTATATGAATATCGATCGAACTGCTGTGATGCCATTAGCTTAGAAGAGGCTGGATACTATATTGGAGAATGAATTGGGATGGGTGGGAGGCTTATTAACTTTCCTTGTAAACTTTATATAATACCAGGTTTTCAATTTCGTATTATTGATCAGCTTATTACTAATTTCCATCTTCCTAAGAGCTCCCTTATGGTTTTGGTCGCTGCTTTCATGGGCTACGAAGCAATGATGGAGGCGTATGACCAAGCAATAAAAAAAAACTACAGTTTCTATAGTTTCGGGGACGCCATGTGGATACAATAATGTTTTGCTTCGTATTGTTATTCCTCAAACAGGTTTTTAAAGCTTTGTCCCTCGTGGGTATTGCTTTCCTCATGTGCGATAGTGGTATGAACGTGCTGATAAGTACTGTTAAGTTTGTACTTTCTCTGCAAGAAAAGGAAATCCACAACCAATCCCGCAATGAGTATTCCCGAAAGAAAGTAATATGCTCGTGTTAAGTTGATAGTTTGCGTTAAGATTGCTCTCAAGTGAATGACTACTTCTCCAAAAAATAAGAGCAATAAGATGATGAAGAGTTTTTGCATAAACCTTGCATAAATATCGTTGGATATGCCAGTGTACTGCAAGAACCAGGATTTGAATTTCCCGTTGATGCTCATGCCTGCACTAGAGGCCAATAATATAATCATCAAGATGCTTGTTTTTCGGTATTCTAGTCAAATTATTCTGATAGTTTGTACATCCCCCTCTCCTATAGGTGTAATATAAGCAATAGGAAACAATATAGCTCACAGGAAAAATATGATGACCATAAAAATATTCAGTTTATCAAAAATTCATAGTCAAGACATATAAGAAGAAATCTTGGAAGATTGATGTTTTAACATGAAATTCGTTACGAGATTAATTCGTCAAATACGATAGAGGCAAACGGTAGTTTTTGGGCTTTTGTAGTGTTTAGTGTTATTTCCTATCCATAACTACTTCTTGCAGTTTTTCAAGTACTTTTTTGGCATGATCGCTTACAGAGACATTTCTTCGTTCCGCTAGTATGGTTCCTTTGCTATCCAACAGGAATGTAGATCTTATAGTGCCTATATATTTCCTTCCATACATACTTTTCTCGCCTAGAGTTTGAAACTTATTATGCAAAGTGCTATCCGTATCAGATATAAGCTGAAAGTTTAAGTTCTGTTTGCTCACAAAACCGCAATGGGATTTATGAGTATCTCTAGATACTCAGATAATTTGTGCATCCAATGATTCAAATTCTTTGGCTAGATCTCTAAAATCTCCTGCCTCTATCGTGCATCCCGAGGTATTATCTTTGGGATAAAAATAGAGCACTGTGAAGGATTTCTGAGCAAGTAGATCTTCGTAGCTCGATTGAAGTTGATTACTGTTTGGGGTAGTAATGTGTAATTGCATGCTATTTGTTGAACTGTTTAAAATTAGTATTTTTCGAAGGAGATATTCTCTTTTGGAATGCCATATCAAGTTAATTGTTTTATCATACCCTCTACCATCTCTGGTTTGCCACAAATATACACTTTATGTGTTTCATCTCCTTGGATAGCGAGCTTCCCATGCTGTACCATATCTTCTAGACAGTGTCAGACATAACCGTGATAATGATTTGCTAAAGAGGCTTCTGGCTGGCGAGAAAGGCAGACATTGCTTACGACACTGTCTGACGACATTGTCAATAATGGTACAGTTTCTGATATGAGCCGCTCTTGTGACTTTTCTCCATACAGGTGAATGATGGATTTATACTGGTTGAGTTCCAATAACCTTTTGAATATTCAATAAATCGGACTTAAGCCGCTCCCGGTAGAGATAAGAATGAAGTGGTTATTTCAGGGTTGCTCAGGTAATATCATATGCCCTAAGCCTCAAATAATATCAATAGTATCCCCTTCGTGTGCATCCTGAAAAAAGTAGTTACTCGCTAAACCGTCCGGCACATACTTAATTAAAAACCCAATGGTACGATGCTGAAGATACTCTGAATAAGTTGTACATATACTATAAGATCTTTTCACGGTCTTTCCCGCTGTGTTCAAGTGCATCATGACAAACTGTCCTTCCTGAAAATGAAAATCCTGGCCCTGTATCTTCATTCTCAAAAAAACTACTTGCCTATTAGATGAGTAGTCTAGGGAATCAATGGTGGTCTGGTATAGTTGAGGTCTTTGCATAATCTTTAGAATAATTCGGTGAGACAGGGATTCGAACCCAGGGTCCTTTGACGGACGCACGTATTCCAAACGTGTGCTTTCGACCACTCAGCCATCTCACCAAGAGAACACTTTGTAATTATGTAGCAGGCTATGTCAACTATAGTATAGCCTTCAGGGAGTCAAAAAATAGGTCTATGTCTTCAGCGGTATTATAAATGTAGAGAGATAATCTGATGGAACCATTATGTAATCAAAGCTGTTTGCTTAATGGATAGGCACAGTGGCCTCCTCCTCTGATACAGATATTGTTTTTGTTCATATGATCGACGATGGATTGTATTGTCAAAGATTTAGCTTTCGGAAGTAGTGAGAAGATCCCTATTTTGTCCTCTCCTGGATTGACAAGATATATTCTGTCAGACAAGGCATGTATTCTGTCAGACACTTGTTCTATGAGTTTTTGTTCGTACTTATCTCGCCAAGTGTATCATCCTATCGATTCTCGGTATTGCATCGCGTAATAGAAACTGACAATACTGATGATATTGGGCGTACCGGGTTCAAATCTTTCAGTCTCTGGCCTAAGCGTAAACCCTTCCGTACTAACGTCGTCCACCGTTCCTCACCCAAACAATCATGGTTTCAACCTAGACAATAATGATTTTTTTATATATAAAATACCTAATCCTGTATAGGCTAAGAACTTATGTGCTGAAAAAACAAGAGCGTCACAGTCCAATACTTTTACGTCAACGGAGTAATTTGGAACTGCCTGGGAGGCGTCTACAAGGAAAAGCACGTCGGGTCAGATTATTTTTCTTATTTTCGTTAGATCATTTTTTATGCCTAAGATGTTTGAACAAAGAGTGAGACTGACCAACTTTGTCTTAGAAGAGAGCTTTGATTCTAGCTCTTCTATATTTAACAAAAGCTGTTCAGTAAGTCCTATCCATACTATTGTCAGTCAATGTCTGACAGCTATTTGTTCCCGCACCAAGATGTTCGCATGATGTTCTGCGATGCTTAGAATAATCTCATCACCTGATGTAAAATAATCTGATGCCAAAAGTGACAAAGCAAATGTATTGATGGCGTAAGTACTATTGGGTGTGAAAATAATTTCACTGTTCGCTGCTCCTAGCAGTTTTGCTATGGCCGCCTTAGTTCAAAAGTAAATAGTGTCACTTTGTTCTGCCAAAGCATAGGAACCGCGTCCTATATTTGCATAAGAAGAAGCAATATACTCTGAGGTTTTATCAATGACGAATTGTGGTTTTTGTGTACTAGAAGCACTATCTAGATATACTAAATTGGGATTATGTTTGAAAATAGGGAAATCGTTCCTAAGGCTCATGATAACTTGACTTTTTATTACGATAGTGTAAATTCACTATTATTTTTTTATCTACAAATTCAATCACTCTTATGAGTATTGCTCCAAACGAAGATGCAAATGAATCCAGAATAGAACTCACTGTCCCTTTGCTGCAAAGTTTTGTTCAGCAGATTGGAGATGTTTTTCAATTACATTACTTAAAGAGTTTAAATAAACCCTTAAGTTTGTGAACGAAAGTTTATAACATACCTGAAACCATTAAGGTTCTACACTATTGTATAAAAATAAACCATTGAATGACATTAAAATATGACAGTATTAATGCTCCAGGTATCTCTTTGTTTGTGAATGATTGTGTAAAGGTAGCAGAGCATTTCGGCTTACCCACTGAAGATAGATATATGTATATCACTGTAGATCAAGGGCTTGTAGCGAAATCCGATACGCTTAGGACCCCAGGTTGGCACTTAGACGGTTTACAGTGAGATGAGATTGCAACCAAAGTAGAAGCCGATTATCAATTTATATGGTCAGATGCCCTCCCTACCGAATTTGTGGATCAGTCTTTCGATGTCAGCGATATAGATATCTCTAGACACAATGTATTTGATGCACTTGCTAAGCAAGTCAATGAAGAGAGTATCTATCACTTTCCTGAGAACTCCTTAGTGCTTATGAATCCCTATCATGTTCATCGTGCATCGTACGCCCAACATGACACATACAGAAGATTCTTAAGGCTTTCATTCACAAAGACACCCGTTACTTCAAAAAAGATGACTCTTAATCCAGATATTGATTATAACTATGCTATATATTCTACCACCGGTGAAATACCCAGCCACTTACAATAATTTATGAAATATTCAGATATTCTTTCAGTTTATTCATATCATTTCGTTCTATCTTACCATAGTTAGTGAGCAGATATCTTTCATGTCATTTACCAGCACAAATGACTATATCGCCTGATTTTGCAAGATCAATGGCTAGCCTTAAGGCGTGTTCTCTAACGGGTTGTATGAAAAAATTATTTCCTTCTTGGCGATCTACTCATTTGATTATGTCTGCTATAATTTTATTCGTGTCCTCTGACTGTGAGTCATCTTCTGTGACAATAACTACGTCAGACAGTTGTCAGACAACTTTGCCCATTTCTGCTCTCTTGTAGGTGTCTCTCAATCATGGAGCCCCAAACAAGGTGATTACTTTCCCTTTATTTTTGGTGATTTGGGCGTATTCTAAAAGAGAGTTTAAGGCGGCGGGCGTGTGAGCGAAGTCCACAATGTAATGTATCCCTTTATTCTCCAGGAGATTCACTCTTCAATCAACAGGCATAAATCACTGTAGAGAGCTTATTACTTTCTCTAAAGGTATGCCAACCAGCAAGCCCACTGCAGTTGCTGCAAGGGCGTTATATACATTGAACTTAGCAGGAAGTTTCAAGGTCACATGATGTGATTGTCATAAATATTTCATGTCGAATTCCGTACTATCTAGATGTTCTACAATGCTGTCAGCTTTTAGGGTGCTGCTGATATTGATTCCATAGTCTAACTGCTTATCAAAGATTATTTCGCTAAGCCATTTTCTTCCATGTTCATCGTCTTTTGGCAAAACACCAAATTTGTTCGGTAGGTTGTTTTTTACAACATTGAGGAATAGTTGTTTTTTGGTGTTTGCGTAGTCCTCTAGACTCTCATGATAATCTAAGTGTTCGGCGGTGATATTGGTCAATACTCCCAATGAAAAAGATATGCCTTCAAATCTAGATTGAGATAAGCCATGACTTGAAACCTCTATGACTGCATAATTTATCCCTTGGCTTTTCGCTTGAGAGAGTAATTTGTTGAGATCAAAGACATTGAGACTGGTCATCTTGCTGTCGTTAAATGTACTTTGATTACCGACTTTTATATTAGCCGTACTCACCATTACGCAGTTTCCGATATTTGACTGAATGATATGATGAATAAGATTACAAGTTGTCGTTTTCCCGTCGGTCCCGGTTACTCCAATAACAAACATTTGTGCACTGGGATTTCCGTAGAGTATGTTAGCTATTTTGGCATTCATCTTATGCCGAAATGAATAGAGAAACGTGTGTTTAACCAACGGAAACCAAACCAAATCCCAAAGGATGATCTTCTTAACAATAGTAAGTAATTTTCTCATAGGATACTAATTATATCATATAATGTATATAATCTGACATATAGTTGATTAACCTTAAATTGCAAATAAATATACCCAGGAAGGATGCTTATATTGATTATTGCTTTTTAATTATTATTTATCGTGCTTGTGCAGGGGGTTAGTGTAGTGGTTCGCACAACGGTCTTCGAAACCGTTAGGAGCAGTTCAAATCTGCTACTCCCTGAA
>CAZLWR010000040.1:0-6759 GCA_964563595.1 uncultured Candidatus Peribacteria bacterium
GTTGTGAACCATCTGTGAAGAGGTATATCAATGGTTCTCAGGGATCGGTAGTACCATTCGGTCTACTATCGCCTTGTGACAAAAATCTATTTTTTCCTTTGTTTTCGCTTCTTCATGGATTATCTTTATCTCCAAATGCATCGGCAATGACATCAAATAAGTCTTGTTGGTGAGCCGTTATTTTCAAATTTTGTATAAATCATTCGGGATCTGTGGGCCAATTATGTTTCTTAAGTATAGCTATATTTCTTTGTAATAACTCTTGTAAAGCTTCGGCATCATATGCATACAAAGCCCCACTGTATTTATTAGACTCTTCTTGGGTAAATTGTTTAACTACTAATCATCTTGCTTGAAGTTCTTGTGTTAGTTCAGCAATAGTAGCTCAACAAGTACCAGTAATATCATATATAGGTAAATATCAGACTGGTTTGTCTTTTCCTACTTTGTAAAGATGATCCAATAGTCCTTTATCCATAATTTATTTATTTTTCCACTAAATTAAGTAACATTCAATGCATATTATAATAAATCATGTTTATAATGTCAATGTATGAGATTTATTATAATCTGATTATTATTTATTTTATACAATAAGCTATGAAAAAAAAATTAGAGTTCAATATTACTATCAATGCTTCAAAAGAAAAAGTATGGAACACTATGCTACAAGATGAAACTTATAGACAACGGACTCTTGAGTTTAATTCTGCTGGTTCCTGGTTTGAGGGAGATTGGTCACAGTGATCTGAGATTCGTTTTATGGGTCCAGATCCAAGAAGCCCAGAGGATATTGGTGGAATGTATTCTATGATTGAAACCAATAGACCTTATGAGTTTATGTCTATCAAGCACTTGGGCGAAATACAAAACGGTAAAGTCGTAGAGCAAGATGCTCCTTGGGTTGGTGCACATGAAAATTATACCCTTGTAGAGCACGATGGTGTAACCGAGCTCAAAGTAGATATAGATGCTAGCGGAACTGAGATTGATGACATGTTTAATGAAATGCGACCAAGAGCACTAAAAAAGTTAAAAGAAATGTGTGAGACAAAATAGTTCAGATTATTTTTTATATGAATTGTTATATTTATGACTAAACTTACCGTAACGACAACCGTTCATGCTCCACTACAAGAGGTCCGAAATGCATGGACTCAGCCAGAACATATTACTCAATGGAATTTTGCTCAAGATGACTGGCATTGCCCAGCTGCAACAAATGACGTAAGGGTTGGTGGGAAGTTTTCTAGTACTATGGCCGCTAAGGACGGTAGTTTTTCGTTCGAGTTTGGTGGACAATATGATGTTGTTGAACCAATGTCCAAGATAGCGTATACGATGGGAGAATTTAAAGAGCATTTTGTTCCGGCTGGTAGGCAAGCAGAAGTAGTATTTGAATCACTGGCAGATAATCAGACAAAGGTAACTGAAATATTTGATGCAGAGGACGTCCATAGTTTGGAAATGCAACAAGCTGGTTGGCAAGCGATCTTAGAGAATTTCAAAAAACATATAGAATCTAAAGAAGTACAATAACAGATCTATCTTTGTATGATAAAGACAATGTTATCAAATCATAATCAGTATGTTAGTGATTTTCTCAATTTCACACAGCATCCATTAGTGCATCTTGCAGAAGAAGTAAGAGAGCTTATACTATCTGCTGATGCTGAAATCAGCGAACATATCAAACGAAATGCTCCTAGTTATGTCTATGAGGGTGAAGATAGAATTACTTTCAATCTTCGTAGATCAGATCAAATTTTGATATTGTTTCACAGAGGAGTTAAGAAAAAAGATAGTACCAATTTTGTCTTTGATGATAAATGAATGTTGCAGTGGTTAGATAAAGATAGAGGTATGATCGTAATCAAAACTCAACAAGATATCCAACCAGATCTACTATCGGATCTTGTACGACGTCGAATACATATTTAATATATAACTTTGAAACATGCAAAAGATAACACCGTTTTTATGGTTTGATACACAAGCAAAAGAGGCTGCAGAATTTTATGTGTCCGTGTTTCCTGATTCTAAGATTACTGCACAAAATGGTATAGTGACTGGTTTCAATCTTATGTGATTGGAAATGGCTGGCATGAGTGCTGGCCCGATGTTCAAACCAAATCCTTCAATTTCTTTTAGTTTATGGATGACTGATGGAGAGTTGGTGAAGCCAATACGAGATAAATTGGTAGAAGGTGGACAGATATTGATGGAATTTGGAAAATATGAGCGAAGTGAGGCATATGGCCGATGCAATGATAAGTATGGTGTCAGTCGACAAATCATGCATGATACTCGTCCTGGACGCAAAACTACTCTTGTCCCAAGTCTTATGTTTACTCAAGGCGTATTTGGTAAAGCTGAAGAAGCAATGAATTTCTATACTTCTGTTTTCCCAAATTCCAAGATTGATTTTGTTTGGAGATACCCCGCTGGTGATGATGAAGGCAAGATAGCTCATTCAGAATTCACGCTTAGTGGTCAGGATTTTATAGCTATGGAAAGTTCTGCTGAACATAAGTTCAGTTTTACTGAAGGAGTTTCACTGGTAGTGAATTGCAAAGGCCAGGAAGAAGTGGACTTTTATCGAAATGCTTTGCTGGCAAACGGTTGACAAGAGAGTCAATGTGGTTGGCTCAAAGATAGATTCGGTGTGTCATGGCAGATTACTCCAGAAGAACTTATGCAAGCTATTGGCGATTCAGATCAAGAAAAAGCCCATTATGCGATGACTGCCATGATGAAGATGAAAAAAATTGTAATAGGGGATTTATATATGAAATAATCTGATTATATTATTTATATTCTACCATAAGGATCTTACTAAGAGATTTAGTTTCTGAAAAGAGTATGTCTTTAGTCTCTCTTGCAGACAATAAAAAAGATCATCTTTATCTTTTGGATAAGTATGATAAAAAGACTCTAGCACTACGAGCTTGTCGTTGTGCTGAACGTGTTTTAAAGAACTTTGAAAGCGTATCCGATGATCTGCGTCCAAGACAATGATTAGAAGTATGCCATCAATGGACGCAGTGAGAAAAAACAGTTCATGAGTGTCGTTATGCTGCTTTGGCTACCCATGCAGCTGCTCGTGAAGTCATTGATAATGATGCAGCGTGTTTTGCTGCTAGGGCAGTTGGCCAGGCAATTAGTACACCGCACGTAACGGCACATGCTATTGCTGCTGCTGGTTATGCACGTAAATCAATCTATGTAGCAGGCTGAGACGTAGAGGCTGAATATAAGTGGCAAATGCAAGAGTTGCAAAAATTGAAAAGTAAATAACTTTTGTGTATACTTAGTGTGATTTAATAGATATTCTGAATAGGTATGCTACAGGTCGGTTTACTGTCTGCTTTTATGAAGTGTTTTCAGGTGCTTTTCTTGCTCTTTCTTCCAATATTATACTACGAAAAGCTTATCAACGAAATCCAATTGTGATATTTATGATCTCTATTGTTGACTTGAGTACTGGCTTGATCATTTCTTAGTGCGAAGTATCTTCAACATTATAGTGCAAAACATAATCTTCTTATCTCTGTTAGTTCCTTTATTGTAGGAAGTATAGCATTGCTTTTCCAATCTGATGTGATAACAATAATAGCATATAGCATTATCGGCTTGGGGACTGGAATAGGAATGTCTGCAGTAAGTAAGATTCAATATGCATTTTCTGAGAGTTCTGATCGTTTCACTAAACTTGCCAACATCTCGATGATGGGAGATGTAATGCGTATAACTTTCCCTTTTATTGTAGGACTGATTTATAAGTTTTTCTGATTAGGCACTCTCCAATTTTTTACTTTGTTTATTGGAATTTTACTACTTGCCTTTATCCGGCACAGTAAGCACCTAAAAACGCTTGCCGGCAAAGATGCAGAAGTAGTAAGTAAACTCCCTTTGCGTCAATTTACCAAAAATAAGGGTTTTGTTTTTGGGTTATTTATGGATTTTTTAGATTGATTTTCGAGTTCCCAGCTTTTTATTTTCCTCCCGCTTTTACTTACTTACAAGTGAATTATATTTGAAAATGCTGTTTTACTTCAAAGCATTATTTTTATATGATATCTTTGTGGTAGACGACTTATGGCTCGTATAGCTCAACTGTCTAATGGATATATATCAGTGGCTGCTGCTGAAATAGGGATGGCATTGTGCATTATCTGATTATTGTTTTTAAATTCAATTACGCTGATTGTCATCTTATGCTTTTTGCTTGGCATATGCACTCGCTGAACTTCGCCTGTCATCAAATGAATTGTGTTTGATCATTTGAAACCCCAAGAATCAGCATCTTGATCAGCTATTTTTATTTTTGTATGAAGCGTTGCTGATATACTTGGTCAACTTGCATTCTGAGTACTCTTTGCTAGTGTAGGTATTTATGGTCCCTTTGGACTTGCCTGAACGGTTGCTATTTTACTTGCCATTGCTTGCTTGATCAAAGTCATGCAAAACAAAAATGCTTTAATACATAGAAAATAAAAATTAAAAGTAGCTACCATTTAATTTGAAAATCTTATGAAAAACAAGTTTGCCTGACTCTCTTTTAAGCGAGACAAACATTTTGTGCGTAATATTGTTATCGTAGTAGGGGTGATTTTGGTGTGGAGGGGAATTTGAATGATTTTTGATACCTACTTGCTGCCTGAGCATCCTTTGCTATCAAGTATTATTTCCATTATAGCAGGTATATTAATTTTGTATTTGCCTGACTGAAGTTTGGAAAGCCTGGGTGGAGACAGAAAAGAATTGAGGGAAGAAATAGAAAACAATATTGGAAAGGCAATTGATATAGCTCTTGAGTTGAAAAAGAAAGAAGAAGAGGAGGAAAAAGAAGCTGAGTTATCTTAGAATTTACTATAAGTATTATAAATATGGATACACTCCCTGTGAATACAATTGACGATTACTTGAAAACGATCCCCAAGGATATGCTGCCTGCGCTACAAAAACTTCGTGAACAAATTAAAAAGTTTGCGCCGGAAGCGATGGAGGGTATAAGCTATGCTATCCCTATGTTTAAGTATCATGGCAATCTTGTGTGATTTGGAGCGGCGAAAAAACACTGTGCACTATATTGTTGAACATGAAGTTTGACAGAACAACTGAAAGATGACCTCAAGGATTTTGATACATCTAAGGGTACGATCCGCTTTGATCCTGCAAAGTGACTACCTGAAGCTTTGGTGAAAAAGATAGTAGAGTTAAGAATGAAGGAAAATCTTGATAAAGCAATGAGCAAGAAGAAATAAGTAAAGTGAATGTATTTTATTTTCCGATTTTGATATGCAAGAATATTTTTTGGGAACGATTGTTTTTGGTCTACCTAAACAAATGGTTTCTGTAGTTGGCTCACTATCTAAAGACCTAGAGAGTCACTTTGAAACACAAGAGCAACTGGTAGAGCCGCATATCACTATCTACCAGGCGAAATTTCCTATACAATCTAAAGAGTCAGTCATTCAGGCCTTACATAAGATTTGTTCACAGCATGTTCCGCTTATGTTTAAGTATTTAAAACCAAATATTAAAAATAAATTTGTAGGTATTGCCCTCAAAAAAACCAAGTTAATAAATAAACTACATGAAGATGTTGTACAAACATTGAATCCCTTGAGACAAGGTGCCCTAAAAAGTGTGTATGTAGAACGCAGAAACGAGTTTTCTGTTTCTGAACAGAATATGATTGATAAACGAGGTTATCCTTATGTGTTTGATGAATATATACCTCATATTACTTTATGTTTGCTTGCAAACATTGATGATACTATACTTGCTTCAAAGTCTATCATAGGAATACAGGACTTTATGGTAGATAAAATACAACTTATAGTCTATAGTAATGGAGTTAAAGAATATTATTCATTTGCTTGTGGCACGAGATAAAAATAAAATACATATCGTACATTAGTAATCTAATTATTTAATATCTCTCACTATGAAGCTCGCTATCTTATTTTGGTTTTATAAAGACTTTGATGTGTGTGAAAATAGATTACAACTTATCAAAAAATATAATCCAGATATGAATATATTCTGACTATATGGCGGTCCACAGGAAAACTTTTCTTGAGCTCAAACGCAGTTAGGATGATATATGGATGATATGTATATGATTCCCTCTGAAGACGGTTTTTACAAATGGATTCATGGAGATTTGTGTATCGTAGATCGATTTCAGCAGAGATGATCTTGATTGGAGCGAGATAGTATTGTGATTCATCAATGGGATTTATTAGCTTTCATACCATATGATGAGCTGTTTGTAAATCTTGAAAAGGATCAGCTTCATCTTTGTGATTATGGACATATAACTCCTGAGTTTGAGGAGGAACGAGATTGGACTTCCCAAAAAGTATGTGATGAGTGATGAAAAGATGAACGTTTGCTACCTCATATGAGACCCAATTATATAGCGTTTAAAGAGTTGATTAAGCAAAAATATTGATATCAAAAGTCTCTTTCTTATTGTGTTTTGATGTTCGGCGTTTTGTCTAGGAAATTTCTGGAACTGTATGCTGAGATCGAAGAAAAAGAAATAGGATTTTTGGAATATAAGATTCCTACGTATGCTGATATTTTCTGAATACCTCTATTGGAATTGGACTTAGGTGAGAAGTGAGATAAGATCGAAGAAAAACCTATGAATGCTGAAGTGCTTGAGATCAAAGAAGAATATATTGCGAATGAATTACAAAAAACAGACGGCTGGAGGATATTCCATCCCTATTTTCATATCTATAA
>CAZLWR010000041.1:0-6617 GCA_964563595.1 uncultured Candidatus Peribacteria bacterium
GTTTTTCGGGATTCGCTTCAAGTTTTGTTTGTATCTTACTCCATTCCAGACTTTCGTGGCGATTCATGTTTTCCTGAAAACGTACCCTCAATGTCCTGATTAATTGCTCAGCTTGCTCCGCAGGAAGTTCTTGTTTGTTAGACATATTGTAATAGTTGAAACATAAATTGATAATCTGAATATAGTTTGATTATAGGTATTTTTTTGCTGTAATCTATAGCTTGTTAAGTCATCTTTTTTATTTGCCCTAAGGCAAAGATAGTCTGATTTGATCAGATTATTATTATTCTTTCATTCAACTCTTCGGCGTTGAAACTCCAATAACTTTACTTATAGTGAGTGAGTTATTTTATATTTTCATGTCTGACATGTTACCGCTCAAAGAAGAATTAGAAAGTAGGGGATACCTTAAACAATATACAGACGAAAAGCTTTTTGAATTAGTAGATACAGGTTGAATCAATTTTTATTTTGGTGTCGATCCTTCTGCTGATAGTATGACTATTGGTAATTTTGTTGCTTTGATGCAGGCGATTCATGTTATGCTTAGAGGTAATAAATGTTATTTGGTTGTAGGTGGTGCTACTGGAATGATTGGAAATCCTACGGGTAAAGATCAGGAAAGAAATTTTCTTGATGAAACAACATTGGCAAAAAATCAGCAGGGTATTTTTAATGATTTTCAAAGAGTGTGCAGTAATATAGAACAGGTAACTGGTAAGAAATTAGCGTTCGAAATTGTGAATAATTATGATTGGTTTAAGAATATTAACTATATTGAGTTCTTGAGAGAAGTAGGAAAAAGTATGACGGTAAACTGGATGATGAATAAGGATATTGTACGCAAGAGAATCAATGATCCAGATAAGTTTATTAGTTATGCCGAGTTTAGTTATATGCTTATTATGGGTTATGATTTTTATGTATTGAATCGTGATCATGGAGTAGTGTTGGAGGTAGGATGAAGTGATGAATGGGACGGTATTTTAGCATGAATCGAAATTACCTCTAAGCTCAATGGGAATGTTGTTTATGGAATTACAAATAATCTGATTCTCGATAGTACTGGCCGCAAATTTGGTAAATCTGAAGGGAATGCTATTTGGCTGAATCCAGAAAAAAACTCACCATACTTCGTGTATCAGTATTTCATGAATGTTGCGGATGAGGATATTGCAAGATTTTTGAGATTGTTTTCTTTTCTAGACCTACAAGAAATTGATCGTATCCAAACAGAACATAATCAGAAACCGGAATTGAGAATGGGGCAACAGAAGTTGGCATATCTGGTGACTCAGATTATTTTTGGTACTCAAGCAGCTGAGACAGCCAAGCAAATATCTGAATTTATGTTCGCAGACAATAAAATTACGAAACTGATGGCTTGCGATGATGTTTCTTTGTCGGCAATTGCGGAAGAGATCAATGGTTGAAACAAGAAGTTAACGCTTTCTTCCGGGTCATCTAATGTACTGGATGTATTCGTGGAAGCTGGTTTGTGCGAATCACGTGGTGACGCTAAGAAGCTCATTCAACAGGGCGGTATCAGTTTGAATGAGGAAAAGATCACGGATATTGGATATGAAATTTCTGAAAAAGATTGGATAGCTTGAAAGGTTTTCTTATTGAGCAAGGGTAAGAAGAATATGAGATTGTTTTTAAAGTAATTAACTTTTCATGCAAACAACAGTTGTTAAGTTCGTAACCAATCATAGACTCGATTCTGAAAAAGGATGGGATTTGATTATTTCACGATTGAAAAAAGTACTTAAGACGCCTAACCAGCTCTATACAATTGAGTTCGATATTTATGGGGATGGGAAGATGAGAGAAGAAGTAGAGATGCTTGCGAAACAATATCCTGGCAATATCAGGTATCATGGTTTTGTTTCTATCCATACCATCTTTCAATGAACAATGGATTATGATTTTGTTATGATGCCGTCCAAGTTTCTAGAAACTTTCGGCTTATCGGCCTTGGATTTTGCCCAATTTGGGATTCCGACAATTGGATACAAAAAAGGCGGTGTCGCCCCTTTTGTTTTAGATGATCTGAATATATCAGCTTATGCTGGTCATACTGCACAAGAACAGTTTGATACTGCGATGCACAGCATATTGGAGGCTTATTGTAAACATTGAAAATCGGATTATAGCTCTTTGGTTGATAAAGATGCTATCAAATCTTTGTACTCTCAAGGCGCCTGGATGCAACAATTTCGTGCCCTCGTATCCTAATTGATAGTAATTTTTTAAGCTTCTGGTTGTTCGCTGGCTGCCTTAGCTCTGTCCATTTTTGCTTTGACGGCGAATACAATCACGAGTATCAAGAAAATACCTACTGCACTTCAGATTATCCATAATATCCATTTCAGTACAACATTTGTTCAAGCTTTAGTAGACGAATTACTGCTTGTGTCAGTTGAAGTAGTTTCGACCGGTTTGATTACTGTGGTATCCGTAGTAGTCGCATCTATACATTTGCTGCCAGGGATTTCTTTGATGGCAACGATTTTACAAATCAAATCCTTGATAACCTGGAAGTCTCATTCTTCTATGTTGCCGTTGGTAACATCTATTCCGTATAATCTCAATACTTCAGAGAGTTGAGCATATTGTTCTGCCTTATCGCTAGTGTTTTCCAGCTTGTCGAATAAGGTAGTAATCTTTGGTTCTAGACTAGGATTTGCATATGCCAAGATATCTGCTTTGGTTCTTTCGTACTCAGAAAGTCCTTGCGTGGCTCTAAAACCAGCATTGGTCAATCCGTCCATTATCTCTTGTACTTCCGCCTTGGTTTCTTTGGGATAGGCGGTTTTTTTGATTTCGTTATCCAGATCTATTAGATATTCTGTTGTTTTTTCTTTATCTCCAAGATTCTGTCCTAATCTTTGTAAAATATCTACGAGCTTGAGGTAATCTTCTTTGTTGCTATATTTTTCTACTAGTTTTCCTATATTTTCAGCAATCTCCTTATAATTGTCGGGCACGATAGTCTGATTATCTAGCAAATTCACCTTGATAATCTTGCTTGTCATTTGCTTACTATTTTCATACCGTATTTTGTAATACACTGCTGAAGAAAGTGTTTTAACCTCTATAGTACTAAGTTTGTTACATTCCAAATCGGCATCGTCATCTCCATCACTGAGATTAGTGTCAATAAAACATTTGCCAGATCCAAAGTACTGTGGATATAAAATAAGCTGATTATTGAGGCTTTTACCTAGATCTATTTCATATCCATTGTCTGTCTGTTTATTGTCAGGTGTGGACAGCAGTGATATGAAGAACCTTTTATCAGGTGCTTGCAAAGTAATAGTTTTTGCTGCTTTTACAGTGTTGCCGAATTGATCGCTTGCAGTAAGTTCTATCTCATAAGTACCGTAATCTTTGTACTCATAGGTGAACCACTTTTCTCATTTGATAGTAGTAGTAACACAGTCTTTTTTATCCATACAATAGTCTCGTTTTGTCTGATCGTCTGTTCCGAGTGTCGTATCTCTTACGAGTACTTTTTTATCAAATTGTGCGAAGATAAAGTTTGGTTTGAGGCCTTTTTTGACACTAACGGGCTCTGCATAACCTACTCCTACTTTTTCTCTATAAATTACTTTTGCTTTGGGTTTGAACGGTCTGTTTTCTATAGAAGCAGTGGTATAGATGAATTTTACTACATCGTCTTTGGTAGTCAAATCGTCAATCCCATCTCCGTCAAAGTCATATTTAATAATTCTATTTGCTTTGAAGTCGGCTCTATTGGAGAGAATCTTCGCGTTAACAGTGAAGGTGACTTCTTCTCCTACTTTTGTATTGATTGCGTCTGTTTTCATGTTGACGATAGGGATGTCCACGCTATCATTACCCTTAGGTTTGATAAAGATAGATGGTCCTTTTCAGATTATATCTTCTGAAGCTATTTCTCCACCATCATTATCAATCAGTTTAGCACCAAAGGTATATTCTCCAGCTTCACGAGAAATTGCGAAGTTGACTGAATTAGAGCCTCCAGGAGTAACTTTGATGTCCAGTAATCTATCTGGATCTTCTGGTTTGTAATAGTATCGTGCTATGTAGCTAATACTACCATCCAGATCAATAGGTGTATCTATATTCACTCTTACCACCAATGGATCAAATTGTTCAAAATCAGGATCTTTTACGGGACTATATTGAAAGAATCCAACTCCCACGTCATTAGAATACTGTGGAAAACTGAGATAGATAGTATTGAGTTTTGGTAGACCATTTTTTACTTTGAATCGGACTTTTTTCTTATCAGCAGTAAGCTCTTCTTTGTCTTCTACGATCATTTCAATAAACTGGCATCCTAATTCTCCAAACTTATATCTCAGCTGAGTAGTAGTATATACATCGTCATTTTGTGGCTTGAACATGGTTTTTACATTGGATCTTTGTCCTTTCACGTCTACTGATTTAGAAGAATCAACACTGATAGGCTGATATCTTGGAATAGAGTAAGCGGGTCATTCGGGGCACGTCTCCGTTGGCAAGAGGAGTTGATTGGTTGTGGTAAGTACTTCATACACTCCAATAGGTGAGTTGTTTTCGCCGATATATACCAATGCATTTACGGTGTTTTTTTCTCCCTCAGAAGAAGTGGCTATCAGTGATACTTTGTATACACCGACTTTATCAAATACATGTGATATGCTATCATTTTGTACTGTTCTTGAAGTTCCGTCTCCAAAGTTCCAGATATAGTTCACGATTTTTTTGTTTGCGGAAGCACTGAAGTTTATTCTTGAACCTCGTGATGCAGCAACTGGATCTATAGTGATCTCTGGTCTCAACGCACTTTTGATAGTGATTTCTTTGGTAAGTTCAGCTTGTTTACCGAATTGATCTGTTACTTTTAGTCTCACCCTGTGTACCCCTTTAGTATTGAACTTTACATTGATCTGTTTGCTATCTTCTGATCTATCTACTACTTCAGTATTCTCGGGATCACTAAATCCTCGCTCAAAAGTCAGCTTATCATTATCATTGAGAATATCATAATCAAAACTACTGGTCGCATCAAAAATAAACTGAGAAGGATCAGCTCGCTCGCTTGTAGGACTCACAGAAAATTGAGGAATAGGACTAGTAGATTCCACAGCAACTTTTGTTTGACTGCTGTCGCCAATTCCTTGTTGGTCTATAACAGTGAGTTTCACAGTATACATTCAAGGTTTTGCGAACTGAAATCTGATATTTTTATCTTGGCTGGTTAACAATAGTGTTGAATCTGCGTCGTATATATCCCATCTATAGAGATTAATCTTGTTGGAAACAGAGTAACTTGTATCCCCATCAAAGGCAAATTGTGTGCTGGTAGTACCTGCAGTGGGAATAGTTCTGATCTTACTAACGGGATCAGATAAAATAAGCTGAAATGTTTTGCTACTAGTGCTATTCGTATTATCTGTAGTGTTTAGTGTGATTCTATATGAACCTTTGCTTCCCAATTGTATAGTGAATGATCCTGGTATACCGTCATTGCTTGTACTTTTATTGAATCCTTCCGCAGAAGATACAGTTCGACTATGTTTTACTATTTTCTTTCCAACTGCAGTAGTTGTAGAGCTTGCATCGAATACGATTCCTTGTGAGCCCTCTGCTAGAGACAACTTAGTTGCGTTATTTTCATCAAGCTTGATACCGTTTGCTAAGATGTTTATTTTTGTATCAGTTGGCTGTACATTGATAGTGATAGAATTATCAGCATCGAAGTACCCTTTCAGATTATTGATAGATCTTACGGTGTTGTGTATGACGTAGTTTCCTGGTTTAGCAAACGTATGGTTAACGATAGGGCCCTTTCAGATGATGACGTCTTTTCCCTCTGTATCTGTATAATACCAGAAAAAGTTATCGCTAGGAAGAGTTTCATTGGAAGGATCGGTTGAGCTGCTTGCATCAAAAGTTACTGATAAAGGAGATTGTCCGCTCCTAGGGCTTGCTTTGATGGCTCCTCTTATGGTATAGTTGCTTTGAATATCTTTCAAAATGGTGCTCAATGGGTCGAAACACTTGGACACAAAAGTGTTATAATCATCATATGCTACTTTACTGCTGAGTTTTGCAGTTGTGATGTCGCATTGTTTGTAGATAACGTTGTAAGTTGGATTGCTTGGAAAGTATCTGAATGCTGTTTTAAAGTTGTTGTTGAGTCCTGCGAACATGCTAGCAGGTACATCAGTACCGGTTTTCCTATATGCTTGTAATTCAGTGAGTGTATTAAGAATGCTTGTTCGTGCTGCGTTGATATGACTATTTGGAAGATACTCTGCAGGAATTTGTGCAAAACCCAGATAGGAACTACTTATTACGAGTCACACTAGTAGTGATAATCAGACTTTTTTCGCAAACATACACATCTACACCAATTAAATCGTATACTACTTTATAGTAAGTATAGTCAGCAAGACTCGTTTTGTCAAAAAAATGCCCTCATTTTGATCTTTTAAAAGCAATAAAAAAACTTCTCTTACGAAAGTCCTCTATAATGTATAATAAGCTGATGCTAATATATAATTCTTAATTTTTATAAGGTTTTGCCCCCACAGCGTAGATCAGTTCCAGGATTCCTGGCTGTGTCTTTCTGCGGGGGC
>CAZLWR010000042.1:0-6339 GCA_964563595.1 uncultured Candidatus Peribacteria bacterium
ACGATATATTCTTTTCCTTCTTGTTTGAGATGTCCTGCGGCTTTGGCATTATTCCAATTTCCATCGGCTACAAGGTTGTTGTAACTAACTACTTCGGCTCTGATAAATCCTTTTTCAAAATCAGTGTGGATGACGCCTGCAGCTTGTGGCGCAGTAGCTCATTTGGGAATAGTCCAGGCTCTACATTCTTTTTCTCCTGCTGTGAAATAATACATCAATCCTACTTCATCAAAAGCTGTTTTGATCAATCTATCAAGCGTAGGCACTGCTGCGTAATCACTAACATCTCCAAACAAGGCTTCTTGATATTCCTTCCTCTCCTCTTCGGATAGTGCAATGAGTTCAGATTCTACTTTAGCACATACGACGACCGCGTTTCTCTTCAGCTTATTTTTTACTTCTTCTTCTATGGTCTTAAACCTATCCAAATCATTTTCAGAAACATTAACGGCGTAAATCATATGCTTATCGGTGAGAAAACATAATGATTTGAGGGCCTTTAGTTCCTCTGGAGAAAGTTGTGATCTGATGGTGTAGACAAATTCTCCCGCATCCAATGTCTGTTTAGCGAGTTCATATATTTTGAAAAGCGTTTCTTGTTCTTTGGACCTCTTGCCTCCCAGTTTGGTCAAACTAGGCAGATTTTTGTCGATTTGTTCCAGATCGGAAATCATGAGTTCGGTATTGATGACTTCTGCATCATAATGTGGATCTACATTGCCATGAACATGAGTAATATCGGGATCTTGAAAATATCTAATAACCTGAACAATAGCATCCACCTCTCTAATGTGAGTCAAAAACTTGTTACCCAATCCTTCTCCTTGAGATGCTCCTTTTACCAATCCTGCAATATCTACAAACTTAATTGCTGAGTAGATAGTTTTATGTGTTTTCATAATGTCGGATAAAGTGTCCAGTCTTGCGTCTTTCACATCTACGATACCAACATTTGGCTCTATGGTACAAAAAGGAAAATTTGCCGCAGCCGCAGCATAGGATTTGGTGAGTGCGTTAAACAGCGTAGATTTTCCCACGTTGGGGAGTCAGACTATACCAATTTTCATAGTAAATCACTAAGGAGAAAATAAAAGCAATTATTTTAATATCCAGCTACAATAGCTATTTTACTCGCAAAAACAATACAGACAGTAATTCTATACGGGTACAAAAAAAAGCTAGCCACCGAGCGTTCTCGGTGACCAGCGTGCATAAGACGTCTCGACTTTCGCCAACCCGTGCTTACTGAAAATAATATATATCTTATGTATTGAGTCAATAGATACTGCCTTATTACTTTATGAATGCAACTTTGTCGAGCTTAAAGGAGAAATCATCTTTTAAAGCAATCTTTCCAAGTAATGTTTGTCCGAGGTTGAAGTCTTTTATTGGAAGTGTTAGTTCTGCTGAAAGTAATAATGCATCACCGTCTTCGCTCACTATCACTGGAAATGTTACTTCTTTTGTGATGCCCTTGATAGTAAGATCTGCTGTTACATTATTGCCATCTATTGATTTTGCTACCATGACCGCTGTTGGATGGTTGGCTACATCAAAAAAGTCTTCTCCTTTGAGATGTTTCGTTACTCCTTCTTCACCAGTTTGATTTTCTAATATGGTATTCATAGCTATAACTACCTTACCACCTAAGAGTTGATTATTACTATTTACTGTTATGAGAGACTCTGGCAATATTGCTACGGTTCCTGTATGCGTTGTTCCTACTTTGTCTCCCTGCCAGACTGCTTTTTGATCAGCAGCAACTTTTATATCTACGCCTTTTTTAGCATTGGTATCTGGAGCAGCAACTACTCCAGTTTCTACGACTCCTGTAGTTGTAGTTACTGTTGTGTCCATGGTAGTTTTTGTAGCACATCCTGCTATCAATGCAAATGATACAATTGTTGCAAATACGAATATTTTTTTCATTTGTTTAAGAATAATTGATGATCTAAATAGATGCTTCTACTATAGACAATCTATTTCAATATTCAATATTCCATTTAGTATTGTATTTACAAATCGGAAAATTATGTTACAATCATGAAATCATTACTCACTCTTCTAACAGAAAAGACGATACAATGATGTGCTCGTTACCCAAAGACTGCTGTATTGTCAGCATATTTTTTGTATGCATTGTGCGGTGCACTGTCTGATTATACTCGCAATATTGATAGATTGCCTATTTATTGGCATGATATGATCTATATTTCTACATATAGAGACGACATGGTCCAGTTATTTCAGGAACCAACACAAGAAAATGCACATAATTCAGTAGATACTATATATATAGATAATCTGAAAGAAAAAGAGATAGAACTTCAATTACAACCCTGATATACTTCTGACTCTTCTTTGATCAGTACCAATATTAGGACGCCGTTTTTTGCCAGTGCCGTAGGTGGCCTCAGTGATGACATTATTAATCTTCTACAGATACATATTCCTCAAAGAGGTGAAGGAAACTGTCCTTTGGTGTGTATACAGTATCTTGTAAAATCGGTAACGGGGACGGAGATGAGTACTGATCATATTGCTGAGAATCTTTGATATGATGGGAACAAGGATGGATATTTTGATTTTACGAATATGTGTTATGTTTTGAATACGTACTTTAAAGATACTGGTTTTTCTGCTGATTGGAATTGGAATCCTTCAATTTCGGACATTGATGAGGTCTTGGCCAGTAAATGATATGTTATGGTAAATATCACGTCTCAATGATGATATCCCCACTGGGTTGTGATTGTAGGAAAAAACAAAGGAAGATACGTGGTACATAATTCCTGAAGGCTGATGTTCGATGAGTATGGCAGACTGATGCTCTGTGTATCTCCTCAGCATTCTAAAGCCGCAAAGAGAATCAATGCTTGATCATACCAATCTATTTCTCCTGAATCACTAAGGTTGCTTATGAATAGCTCCTTGCACGGTAACTTTGTATGAGCATTGGTACATCGCACTTTGCGACTTAATACTATCGCTATTATGGTGAAACCTACTGACTAATATTTTCCTTGCAAAAACAATCCTATCGTATGCAACAATGCTGGAGTAATACTATCTAGTTTTTCTTGTTCCTCAGAACTAAATTTTGATAATACTCGATCTACTGTATCATATTGTGCATTATCCGGCCTTCCGACTCCTATTTTCAATCTGAAAAACTCCTGCGTGGCAAGCTTGTTGATAATGTCCTTGATGCCATTTTGGCCGCCTGATCATCCTTTCGGCTTATATTTTATTTCTCCAAATGGCAGATCTATATCATCGTGGATGGCAAGCAGCTGAGTTGTAGGTATTTTATAAAAAGACAAAATAGGCTGAATACTACTTCCAGAAAGATTCATATAGGTTTGTGGTTTTACGAAAAGTACTGGATATGCTTCTTTGAGTTTGACTCATTCAACAGTAGTTTGCCAAACTTGAGCATTTCGCTTTTTTTCAAATTTCCACTCTGGTTTTAATCCCATCTTCTCAATAATCTTGTCCAAAACTATCCATCCAGCATTATGCCTGGTAGATTCGTATTGAGTTCAGGGATTTCACAGTGCGGCTATTATGTACATGGTATGATTAAAGTTAAACTGTTTCTTATATGTTACTTTTTGCACGAGCCCAAAAAGTAACCAAAAAGACCCATCAAACACAGTGTTATGTTTTGCGACCCCATCATTATTTCACTCACGAAGTTGGCTCCTCTCCATCCCTTCGGGACGGGACCCAGTCGCCAACCTATGTTTTCTATTGCTATCGATGTCTTAGCTACGGATTCACACAATGTGTTTGATATATAATGAACACCATGTTCTTTGATTTTAGTTATTGTTTTATTTGCCCAAGAATGGATATAAGACTTATTTCGCTTTTTTATTGAAATGCTCATAGAGTTTCATTTCAACATCGAGGTCTTTATCCCAAGCGATGTCTTTGATTTTGAGCAATTCAGCTACTTTTTGAAGAATGAAAAACTTAGATAAAGAAGCTTGTGCTATAGCTCTCAATTCAGCTTGTCTTTTTTCTAATTCAGCTTTGCCTTCTGGTAGTTGTAAATATGCTGCCTCAAACTTTTCTTTCCCGCCAAATCTTTCAGCCATATGTTTATATCTGTTTTCGTATTCTGATTCAACCATGACTTTGGGTATTTGAACCGCGAATGCTGGTGCTACGCTCGTTACGAAAGCATCCACGTTTGCAATCAGACTATTTTGATGTTTTTGTTCTTTCATAACGTCTGAAATTCTTTCTTCTAAGTCTTTAACGGTTTTGATACCTTCATTACCAAACATTTCTGCGATTTTCTCGTCTGTGAATTCTGGTAATTCTTCAACTTGAGTCCTCAATATTTCGAGAGTAACTGTGCTTGGCACTTGATCGTCCTTGGTATATTGAAGCTTTGCAGGTACTTTGCTGTTGTAGGGGAGTTGTATGACGTCTCCAACTGCTTTACCTTCTAAATTGTGGAAACCTCCATCGTGCTTATCTGCATGCTCTATGAAAATGGTCTTTGTGAAGATTTCCACTGCATCAGCACTCATATAGATCACTTTTACCCTATCCACTGTATGATGTGAAACAGCAGTTGTATCTACGTATGTTGCATATTGGTGTCTGAGTGATTTGAGAGCTTCATCAAGTTCTTCTTTAGTGATTTTGTTATCTACTTCCTCTACCTTTGCTGACTTCCAGTTATCATTGAGCACCTCTACTTCCGGATAAGCATCCAAATTATAAGTGAAAATTGTCTCGTCCCCTTCGACTTTTTTGTCTAGATTGTAAGGTTGACCAATAAATTTGATATCTTTGTGTGCCTGTAAGAGTTCATCCAATGAGCTGTTGATGATATCATTCATGGCATCCATTTCTAAATAGACTTCATTTACTTCTTTCTTTACCATATCCAATGGTACTTTTCCTGGACGATAACCGTCTTTTTTATATGTTTTTGCAAATTCCAAAAGAGCCTGCTCTTTAAATGCTTCATATTGTGCTGGTGTAACCTTAGTAATAATCTGATAGTTGGACTGATTGCCTTTTTCTAAGACAACTGATAATTTTTTCATAGACAGGAAGTAATGACAAATAAAATACCAATAAATAGAATAATCTGATAATTTTCTGGCCTATAATTGCAAGGAAACTCATAAAAGTATGAACTTATTATGCTTACTATTGACTAACTAAATATTTTATTTATTAGATCTACATTTATGTATTTTACTGTAGTTGATGAATCTTGATAAGAATCTGAATTTGCCACAAAAGTTCTCTTTGACTGAGCAAGAAAAGGATCAAGTTGTGATGTATGGAGCAAAGATTGAGACTTTTGAAACATACAAAGAAGCAAAAACGTATTTTGACAATGTATGTTTATTTTGTCGTGCCTTATGATTAACATTGGAGGCAAATACGAAACTCTGGGTAGATGAAAGAGACGCTTGTATCAAAATGATGTTTTCTATCAGATGATTTGAGGGTAAGATTGCTCAAGCACTAGAAAATGATCTCCCTAATACAGGTTTGTGAGAGGATTTTATAGATACTTTTTTCGGTGGAATGAAAAAGTCTAAATAGTATTTTTTGACTGTTCCTATAGCCCGGCTACAACAGCTGGGTTTTTTTGACAAAGACAGACCCGTTGTGTATACTTAAGGCATGAAAACATTTGTCTCGCTTCTATTCTGATTATTTCTTTCTGTTTTCTTGATCTGAAATACGACAGTTTTTGCTGGAAATCAAAATCGAGGACAGTATGGTGATAATCCCAATGAGATTCTATTGAAAATCAGAACCGATGCTGATCCTACTCATATGACAGAATCAAGACTTGATAGGGTCAATACTAATAATCAATCTTTTGGTGCCTCCAATAGAATTACGAACACGCTTGACGCACTCAGAGATGCTCTCGGTCCTTATATACAACGAATAGTATTTGTTTCTTTGTCCGGAGCTGTGATATTGATTATCCGAAATGGATTTTTACTGACAACCAGCATGGGCGATGACACGGTACAAAAAGAGGCAAAAAGCAGAATTATGGCTATGGTGAAGTGAATAGTAGTCGTAACGGCGGCTTACTTTATTATCAAATTGGTGATTAGTGCGATCACATATATATTAGGCTAAAAGCTTAAAGCTTAAAGCTTAAAGCTTAAAGCTTAAAGCTTAAAGCGGAAGGCTTTATTATTATTTTGATGAGTATAGTATGAAAAAGATGGTAGTTTGGATCTGGTTATCAATTATATTTCTGGCGAATTTGGTATTGCCTTTGAGTTTTGTGGCAGCATCAAACCTACCTAACTTTGATAAGTTTGGGGAGCAACTGAAAAA
>CAZLWR010000043.1:0-5816 GCA_964563595.1 uncultured Candidatus Peribacteria bacterium
TTCCCATTGGAAATAGTTTTTCATTTTGTTACACTGTTTATTCAGCTTATTTTTTATCATCAATCGCATGTCTAAAAGAAAAATTATAACATCTGCCTTGCCTTATCCAAATGGCCCCTTGCATTTGGGACATATTGCTGGAGTGTATTTGCCGGCGGATATCTATTTCAGATATTGTAAATTGAGTGGTCAGGACGTAATTCACGTATGTGGGACGGATGATCATGGTGTAGCATTGGAAATAGCATCAGAAAAATATGGAAAGCCCGTTTCAGAACTTGTAGCACAATATCGTGAGGCATATAAAACTGGCATGGCTAAAATGGGAATTGAGTTTAGTATTTTTCATGGGACGGATACCAAACAACATGAGGAGGTTGCTCATGAATTTTTCTGGAAACTACAGGAACAAGATCTATTGGAACGTAGAATAACCCAGCAGATGTATTGTAACACTTGTCAAAAATTTTTACCGGATAGATATATAGTGGGAACCTGTCCAAAGTGTAAAACTCCCGGCGCTAATGGTGATCAGTGTGAGGCATGTGGAAATATGCTTGACCCAGAAACATTGATAGATCCAAGTTGTAAAACTTGTGGAGGAACTGATTTAGAACTCAAAGAATCAGAGCATTTGTTTTTTAGACTGGATCTCCTACAGAATCAGATTGCTGCATGGCTTGAAACAAAGAAAGACCGAAAACCTAATGTCATTAGTACGAGTTTGAATAAATGGATTAAGGAAAGTTTGCAACCAAGATGTTATACCAGAGATACAAAATGTGGTATTAGTGTCCCACTTGGGTGATTTGAGAATAAGACTATTTATGTGTGGTTTGAAGCACCATTAGGTTATATTAGTATAACCAAAAAATACTTTGATGATCTTGGTAGACCAGAAGAATTTGAACAATACTGGAAATCTGAAGATACTGAACTGGTAGAGTTTATTGGAAAAGATAACGTCGTATTCCACTCCATCATATGGCCTGCTTTACTTATGGCATACAACAAAGGCATCAAAAATGAGGCAACATATATTCTTCCTACTGATATCCCTGCAAATGAGTTCTTAAATCTAGAAGGCAAGAAATTTAGTACTTCTCGTGGACGAGCTGTATGGCTTGACGATATTGTGGCGAATTACCATCCAGATTATGTTAGATATTACCTGGCTAGTGTTATACCAGAAACCGCTGATAGTGATTTCAAACGAAAAGAATTTCAAGAAAGATGCAATAATTTGTGTGACAACTTAGGAAACCTCTTCTCGAGAGTGGCGAACCTGAGTATGAAGTATTGTGATGGGAAATTTGAGACATTTGATAACCTGACAGAATATATTGTCTGACTTGACCCCTCTTTACAACAGCTCATAGTAGACTTTGTCTGACAGAGTCCGACATATCGCGACAAGATTGCTGACCATTTACAGCACTTCCAATTTAGAGATGGATTGGCTGCGTTGATGGAGTTATTTAGTTTGGGGAATAAGTTTGTTAATGATACCAAACCATGGGAAATTGGTAAAGAATCACCAGAAGTTGCCAAAAAAATACTTTCTATTTTGTGATGGTATTTGGTAGTTATTGGGGTCGTTATGAAACCCTACTTGCCCTATACGAGTCAGATTATTTTAGATACTATTATAAAGGAAAAGGATATTGATTTTCAGATAGCATGAGATAGCTTCGGTGCTCGAGAATACAAAACTATTTCTGAAAAACCTGACTATCTATTTACAAAAATTACTGACGAACAAATAAGCTGAGAAATGGAGAAGCTACAGTCTTAATATTCTTTATTCAAAATTAAAACCTCCCATTGCTTCAAGGATATCCTTTGCTTTTCATCTCGCTCTATGAAGTCTCATTTTCATAGCAGACTCACTTACTCAAGCAATCTCTGCCATTTCTGCTATATCTTTTTTGTCAGTATATTTCATAAGTAAGACATCTTTGTCTCTTTCTCTTAGTGTTTTTATTATCTGTCGCATTTTTCCGTTCTTTTCTTCATACATTTGTTCTTCAATAACAGCATCTATTTCTACTGTACCGTCGTGTATGGGCATAAATTCTATAGTTCTAACTTTTTTGTTTTTGCGTAGTATATCAATACAGTAGTTGTAAGTTATACTATATATCCACGTGCTAAATGACGATTTTCAATCAAACTTTTGTATATTCTCAAATATTCTTATGAAAACTTCTTGTACTGCATCATGTGCAATTGTTTGATCGCCAAGCATACTTATGCACTTCCCAAATATTTTCTTTGCATAGCGGCGATAGAGTTCTTCTCGAGAATGTCTGTTGGTGGTAGTACAATACACTTCTATCAAATCACTATCGCTCATGGATGTGAAGTTTGCTTTATTATCGGAAGCTTTAGAATTTGCTGCGATCGGATGTTTCATAAAAGACCACTAGATAAATATTCTTTAAATAAACAATAAGTACAATAAGTCAATATATTTACAATATATTTATTTTACTTTGCTATAGGAGTTGAAATTACTATATTCAATGTTTACTTATTTTTTGTTTATTGTGTATGTCAAAAATACCTCCTCATGCTAAAATAGTGTATGATGGACTTATCTATCAAGTTTACCAATGGGAACAAACTATGTTCGATGGTAATGTGAGGGTCTTTGAAGAAATAAAAAGGCCATCCAGTGTGTTTGCCTTGCCGGTAATAGACAATAAAATCGTTGTATCGTATCAAAAACAACCAGGTAGGAGTGAGGCATATCGATCATTGATAGGAGGTAGGCTCAATACAGATGAAGAGCCTTTGATTGGGGCAAAGAGAGAAATGCTCGAAGAAACAGGTATGGAAGGAAGTTATTGGACACTGTTATTTGACAAGAAAACTCCCGTTATTCAGCGAAGTTTATATTATTACCTTGTAAAAGATTGTAGGAAAATCATCGAACCGCTCTCTTCGAACTGAGAAAGTATCAGATTATTTCATTTAGATTTTGAAGTATTTGTAGAGATGACCTTACAGGGCGTATTTGAAAATGACCCCTTGAAAGGATATGTACATGATTTGGTAAGAAATAAGAAATTGAAAACGTTTCAAGAAATGTTGTTTAGTCCTGTATAAACACTACTATGGTTGATTATCAACTCTATACCGATGGAGCATGCTCGGGAAATCCAGGGCCAGGATGACGGGGAGTAGTTGTTCTTATCAAGAAACATCTCTATGGGAAAATTTGAAAAGACAAGATTTATTTGAGTGGTAGATTAAATCCAACTACCAATAATCAGATGGAATTGCGTGCTGTTATCGAGGGTCTGAAATGGGTCTGCACACAGCATGATATATCTTTTGCCAAAAACGATCCCGGCTGATTGTTTGACGCTGGCTCATGAAAATCCATTCCTAGCGTTACTCCAACTATAGATCTTTATTTAGATTCACTGTATGTAAAACACGGTATTCTAGAACGAATTCATAAACGAAGAGGAAATGGTCGAAAAACCACCGGCAAACAAGTGGTAAAGAATTTAGAATTATGGCAAGAGTTGGATCTATTGGTCAGCTTATGTCATATAAATCGACATTGGGTAAAAGGACATGATGGAAATAAGTATAATGAAATAGCAGATAAACTGGCAACTGGGATTTTAAAAATTAAAAATTAGTCATTTAGAATTAAATCATTTGTTTGTATGAAAGTTTGACTTATAGGAGCTACCAATGTTGGTAAATCCACTTTATTTAACAGGTTGATTAGATCACAGAGGTCTATTGTAACTGATATCGCTGGAACTACCAGAGATTTCGTCACAGAACCAGTAGACTTGGGCGGCGTTATGATTTCGGTCAGTGATTCTCCCGGTTTGGACAATTTCAATGATGAGCTCACTTTTATACAAAAGTTGGTCGAAACCTGTGATCAATTACTTTTTGTGATCGATTTTAAGATATGAATTTGACCAAAAGAGCAGGAAATTATACGTTTAGTAAGGAAACATGGTAAGGAGGATCAGACTATTTTGGTTGTTAATAAAGCTGATAAATGGATGAGAGATGCTGAACAGGAGCTAGCTAAAGCTGAGTATCGATCTTTGGGTCTAGGTACTGTTATCTTGCTTTCCGCAAAAAGCGGTGCTAATATGGAAGAACTGGAAGAAATGTTATATATGATCGCAACAACTCATTCTTACAAAAAGGTTCAATCCAAACATGAGATGATTGTTTCTTTTGTTGGTAGACCAAATGTTGGTAAATCCACCTTGCTCAATACTTTTGTAAAATCTGATGTCAGTAAAGTTTCAGACAAACCTGGTACCACTTTGGATTATATCACCTCGCAAGTATCATATGGCCAAACGGTATTTAAATTGGTAGATACGGCTGGTATCAGAAGACAGTCAAAAATTGCGGGATTGGAGAAAATTGCTTTGAGTAAAACCTTGAAAATGCTTGAGTATTATAAGCCGGTGACAGTACTCATGCGAGATGGTACTGAGGATTTTGCTAAGCAGGATGTGCATCTTGTAGGTGAACTTATCAGTATGGGTCTGCCGCTTGTTATTGCTATAAATAAAATAGATAATCTGAATACGGCACAGCTCGATAGACTCAAAAAGGGTATGCCTGAGCTCATGAGATTTGCTAGTTGGATTCCAGTGTGTTTTATTTCTGCTCAAAAGTGAAAAAACCTAGACGTCCTCATGAAGATCGTGAAAAGATTACAGGAAGTGAGAACTATGAAAATAACTACCAATAGTCTGAACACCACGGTGTTACAGGCTCAAACCATTTCACCTCCAAAATTCCCTAAAAACAAGATTTGCAAAATTAGATATCTGACTCAAGTAGAGGGCGATTGTCCGACCTTTATATGTTTTGTGAACAATGCTTCAAAACTCAATTTTTCTCTGACCAGATGGCTTGAGAATGTTTTGAGGAAACACTACAACTTTGAAGGAGTGCCCATCAGGATAGAATTCAGATGAACAAAGGAAAAAGAAGAAAGATAATATATTAGAGAAAGAATGTCTGGGCTATATCCGCAGCAAAATAGTATTTCAGGTTTTCGTAACCCGGAAGCTTCTTGCTAAGTTCTAAATCGAATCAGGATATTTCATAAATCATATCTCCATATGATAGACTTTTTATGTATGCTTTACGTGTTCTAGGGTCATATATTACATCAAAATAAGCTCCAACGTCTGGAATTCTTACATGCTCTATATCTATAATATCACTCCTACATTGCCTCATGAAACCTTCTACTCAGCGTATATCATAGGAGTTATTATTGTGAAGTAACTTTACAAGCAGTGACCCCTTAGGGAGAAAATTTAATGCACCAGCTATATTTGATGCACTCATTGAGATGGGTTCGCCAGCTCGAAAGTGACCCAGACCCGCATAGTCATTAAGTTGATCCTGTACGATAATAGGAATGCAAGTTTTGAAATTTTTACTTTCCAGTATTTCTTGTGCTAAACACACTCTTCATCAAGTTGTTCAAACTGTTTTCCTACTTGCTCTATGAATATCTGGGATGCTTTCAAATTCTTTTTGAGAAATAAACCTACCCGCAGTAGGAGTTTTTAAAAGTTGTATATGTTGTCTGAGCTCATCGTTGACTTCATATAGAATTTGTTCGGGCTTTGTTGTCATTAATTCTCTCCAAAACACATAAACATTCACTATATTATAAGTTAATATATATTTAAGTCAATATAATTACTCTAGACAAAGATATAGCTTTGGACTATTTTTTAAATATTGATTAATAGCTTATGAGTTTGCTTACTTGCTTGTTTTTTAATAACTGTCTGCCATTT
>CAZLWR010000044.1:0-5640 GCA_964563595.1 uncultured Candidatus Peribacteria bacterium
AAATGATTGAAGAACTTGAAAAAAATTGATAATCAGAAAATATAAGCCGAAGAACCTGAGAAGATAGGCGGCTTCTGGGGAATCAAAGTAATTATTGGCTAATCGATTCGAGCTCAGAAATAGACCTAATCCTATGAGTAATCCACTTATCGCTTGCAAGGCAAAGGTAAAGATCATCATTCCTTTTGCCCTCATGAAGTCTTTTTTGACCAAATACTTGGGGAGATAGTATTGCAATGCGTCAGTCAGTCACAAGTCATTGTAGACAGATATAATGCCAATAAATCCTAAGATAGAATAAATCAGACCTAGGTCTTCTACACTCATAGACTTAGATATGATGACTTTTATGGCGTAACTAACGGGTGCTACAATAAAACTAAAAAAATAGAGCCAGAATCCTTTTGACTTTATTTTCGTGAGAACGGCCTCATCCGGGAGGATTTCATCTACCTGTAACATAACTCTAAGGATAGATTAAAAAGATTGATATATGATTTAATGCATAATGACAAGGATACGTTTTTTACCATCTGATATGTTTCATTCTTCAACTCTCACTAGATCATGCATAGCACTCATAATAGTTTTGTAGCTGTATGGGAAATTATTCCCGTGTTTTGTTCCTACGTCATTGGTATAGAAATACTTTTCATCATATCCTCTAATGACCAGCATATGATATCTTGGTCAACCATTGGTAAAATAACTATTCCCGAGTTCGCGTCCAGCAAAAGGTGCTACGATTACATGTCCTTGAGCTATTTCTGTTTTTATCTGATCTATGGTCGGATTATCAATAATTTTTGTTGTTCCTATCCCGTAGAACTTATTGTAGAGCTCTGCAGTTTGTGCGATAGTAGTATCAATATATGTCCCGAAGAGATCTTCTTCAAGCTTGGTGAGTGCAATAATATCTTCTTTGAATTGGTTTTTACTCGGTTTTCTATCTTGAATATAATAAGCAGCGAGTGCGATACTTGCTTCTTCGCAGGCTTCTTTTCGTGGAAGTTCCCGATCGCCATCAGGTGCTTGTGCGTAAAATGGTATATCTAAGCTAAACGCATTAGGTATGGTATTTGCCGTTGGTGTACCGTTTTCCTCAATATCATCTTTTACTTGTGCAACATCTTTAGGTTTTTCTTCTTGTTTTGGTAGTTCGGCTAATTTGTCTGGATCAACGATAATTTCAGGGGTATTTTTTCCTTCAGTATTGATGGTCCCTGACTGGCTATTCGTTCCTTCATTAATGCCATCCCTTGTTTTATTGGCGGTCATTTCTAGATTTGTCCGTACTATTACTACCAACACAGTAACCAATAAAGATATTAATCCCCACTGTCTTTTTTGCATAATCATGATGTTAGATTCTAAATTGAATTTACTTTTTCTCTTGATGATCCGAAGATAGGTCTTCACTACCATATACGATTAAGAATGAATTATGTGAAGCCTATTATTACGGAATATTGTTATCAGTATCTGTAATAATCTGAATCGAATAGTTGACATTACATAGTTTTTATATAATAATCGTATTTGTTTTGAACTATATCGTTCTAACAAGCTCATACATCCTTATTATTTAGATTATTCTTGTTATCTTTCTTCATGCTTACTATAAAAAATCTTGAAAAATCCTTTTGATCAAAAGTTATTTTTGATTGAGCGAATATGTCCTTATGAAGTAAAATAAAGGCTTGATTAGTATGATCTAATGGGACAGGTAAATCAACCTTATTGAGAATATTGGCCTGAGAAGATACGGATTATAATGGACAGATCGTGTTTGACACCAAAAATCCTCTTATTGGATACATGAAACAACAGGTTTCTATTGATGACTGAAGTAAATCGTTGTATGACTTCTTGAGAGAATATGTAGGAATTGATAAAATTGAGGACGAGATCAATCTCCTTTTGGAGGCACTGGAAGCTGAAGGTGCAATGGAAAAGTATACCCAAGCGTATGAGATATTTGAAAAAATGTGAGGTTACTCTTTTGAATCACTTTCTGAAACTACTTTGCACAAACTGTGACTTTGAAAATATGATACTACAACTCAGATAAAAAATCTTAGTGGTTGAGAAAAAAATAAATTATTATTGTGTGCTACTTTGTTGAAATGAGGAGACCTTTTGTTGCTTGATGAGCCTACCAATAATCTAGATTCTTGATCAATTGAAGGATTGATTAGTTTTTTGAGGGAATCAGTCGCGTCGTGTCTGATTATTTCTCATGATAGAGATTTTTTGAATGGAGTAGTGACAAAGGTATTTGAAATTGATGATCATAAAAAACAAATAGTTGAATATGGTGGAAACTACGATCTATATGAACGTGAGAAGTGGTCTCAACATCAAAACCAACTGCTGGCACACCAAAGACAACAGGAAGAGTTTGATCGTATTGAGGAAGCAAAGAAAAATCTACAAAATAGGGCTGCGAGTATTGCCAATAAAGGTAACGCAAGAGACAATGATAAGGGAGACGGTGCTTCCAAAGTAGCAAAAAAACTCAGTAGGGCAGCATCTACGATGGCTAATAGAATAGAACAGATGGATAAAGTCGAAAAGCCTATGCAGAAAAAGCCTTTGGAGCTTATGCTAGATTTGCCCGTACTTCCTCAAGGAGGTATCGAGGTTTCAAATTTGAAATATGTTTATCCCAGTGAGGCTTCTTTCCAGCTACAAGTTGATTCTTTTTCTTTGAGAGGAAATGATAAGGTCCTTATCTCTTGAGACAATGGTCAAGGTAAAAGTACCTTTGTAAAACTCATAACAGCAAACTTATTTCCATCGAAAGGATCGGTCAATCTTCATCCTTCTATCAATATCGGATACTTTTCACAAGAACAAGATAATCTGAATATGAATGACACTCCCATAAGTTTTTTGGAGTCAAAAGGAAATTTCAGCTTTGAGGATATGAATTTTGTTTTAGCGAAATTGTGATTTGATCAGGAGGATAGAAACAAAAGAATTGAGATGCTTAGTCCTGGAATGAAATCAAGACTTATTTTTGCTCTCATTTCTTTGAGAAAATGTAACTGTTTGATATTTGATGAACCTACTAACCATGTGGACATAGAAACAATCAAAGAGCTTGAGAAAGCAATTAATGAATTCAAAGGTATGGTTGTAGTAGTTACCCATGATAAGAAGTTTATCGAGGAAATTAAGTTTACCAAGAGACTGGACTTCAGAGCAGGAGTGTGAGTCGAGAAAAATATATAATAGCTCTATTTTATTAATACTACTACTGTCATGAAACTTTGATTGAGTATGATTATCAAAAATGAGGCCAATAAGATTAGGCAGTGTATTTGAGATATTGTGGATTTGTTTGACGATGTGGTAATCCTTGATACAGGATCCACCGATGAAACTATAACTATATTGGAAAGTCTTGGTGTAAAACCAATTCACTATGAAATAAACCACAAAGATAAAAATAGACTGATAGATGCAAGAAATTATTCTATCGAACAAAATAAGTGTGACCGGGTATTGATTATGGATGGAGATGAATGTATTTCTAGAGAAGATATTATAAAATTAAAACAACACGAACCCAAAGAAGATGTTTCAGGTTTTTTCATTAAATGGGTGGATCATAGATATGGTGAAGAGTTTGATGATTACAAAATGTGTTTAATTAATAAAAGTAAGGTAAGATTTCTATTTTCTGTTCATGCTTGCCCTCAAGTATATGTGAGAGATAATGGCTGAACATGACTGTGGTTGAATGGTATTACTTTGCATCATTATCCAGAACAGAAAAACTATAGAGAAAAGTATATCGATCAGATCAAAGATTGAATATCAGAAAACCCTGGTTGTTTGAGGTTTTACTGGTTTTTGTGATATTCGTGTTACAGAAATGATCAAATCCAAGAAGCAAAAGAGTATTTCGATTTTATAATTACTCATATGGGAGTGAGATTCCCGGTAGAAACACTCAATTCAATTATGGTGTTAGCCAGTATTTGTCAGCAGGAGTGAGATTCTTTATCTGCTTATTATTATGTAGATTTGTGATTGGAGTATTATCAAACTGTTCAACATGATTTTGAGATCAAAGTAAATTTCAGATTATATGATCGATTTTTACAAGCGCACAAGGATCTATTAAATAATCCCGATGCACCGTTGGTACCTTATTCATTTGCTTTCTAATTTTTAGCACCCATGCTTGATCTCACTGCTATCGTTGCTACTCATGAAAGGCCTGAATCGCTCAACAGGATGATAGATTCTTTCAAAGTTTATTATCCTGATATGCCATTTGTGATAGTAGATTCGAGTAAGATCCCCACTCCCAGAGAAGATGTTGTTTATATCAGTATGCCTCAAGATAGTGGTATATCTGCACAAAGAAATAGGGCATTAGAAGAAGTAAAAACAAAATACTTTCTCTTGCTAGACGATGATTTTGTATGTACTGAGCAAACCAATTTGGAGGTGCTGCTACAGGGTATTCAAGATGGGATATTTGATATAGTGTGAGGCGGAGTCAATAATAAAGGAGCAGATAATTATGATTTCCATGGAACTTATCAACAGGAAGAAGGTACCTTATACCACTATGTAGGAAGATCATATAATCTGAACATGCAACATGCCTATTATGATGTGATCTTCAATTTTTTTGTTGCGGATGCTGAGAAAGTAAGGCAATTTTGATGATGGGATAGGCAACTAAGATTTGCTAAAGAACATGATGATTTTTTCTTACAAGCCAAACAGCATGGGTTGCGTGTAGGTTATCTTCCGGAAGTGATCGTAGATCATGTTCATCAAAGTAAATATCATGGATGACCCAAGAGCAGAGATTGTGTCAACCATTTTTGTCAAAAGCGAAATATACAAGATAAAGTAGAAATTCGTCATATCCAGAAATCAGATTCAGAATATATTAGTTATCATCATTGTATTCAAATTCCTACTCAAGAAGTGATTCCGTCACAGATACAACAGCGTATTGAGAGCTATTATGGATTTTGCCCTATTATCATTTCTTAAATGAGTAGATACTGTATTTTTATGTCTGTGGATGCTTCGTTTATTCCTCATCTCAAGGTGTGTTTATCCAGTATAGCAAAAAATTATCCTCAACATCCTGATATTATACTATGTCATACGAATTTGGATGGCAAGATTTTACAAAGTCTCCATGAGATCACACCGATTATTCCTCTTCACAATACCATCAGTGAAAGCGAGCTGGGACCTATTATGTCTCATTTGCCTCAGCATGTGGATCCCAAAGTATTTTACGCTCGTTTTTTGATTTGGAGATTGCCTATATTTCAAGAGTATGACGGCGTTTTGCATCTTGATGCAGATACTATTATTTTGAAGGATTGTAGTAAGATATTTGATAATCAGAATTTCTATATAGAACCAGAAGCATACCAAGGACCAGATCAAATTTTTGTGGATAATGCGGACCCTCGTCTTTTGGATATATTGGGAACTTATAACATACCAGTTCATCAAAAAGCATGAAACGCAGGAATATTCATGATCCCAAAAAAATATAACACTCTGAAAGTGTACGAAGAGTTTATGGATATTTTATCGGATTATAAATGATATATAAAACGGGCAGATCAGTCAGTACTCAATATTCGATTG
>CAZLWR010000045.1:0-5450 GCA_964563595.1 uncultured Candidatus Peribacteria bacterium
ACTTCCTCGTGTGCAAAGTATACTATATTTCGTCTTGGGTCACATTGCTTCCATGTAATTTTCCAGTTGGCTCCTGTAGTTATACGATCAGGCAAGTTTAAACAAGCAGTTCCATCTACTATTGGACTATCTGCCACTCAAGTTCACACGGCTCATGTACCCACGTAACCAGTATCAGAAAGTGAGACATCGCTTTTCTGTGTGCATCATGACACCAAAATACACAATAATCCCACACAAAACAAAGAAATAATTCTTTTCATAATAATTGATAATCAGAAACTAAGAGTTAGCACTATAGCCTTTCACATAATGTTTGCAAGATATTATCATCAATTTAACAGGGCTCTACAATTTCACTAGAGATGAATAGTTATTGACATTTATGTATTAATATTTATAAGAATCGGACATTTAACAAACAATAGTGTGTATGGCTTATACTTCCAATTTACGGATACCATGTTATAACGAATGAGAGCAAGAAAATGAATATCGATGCCCTCACAGTAAGCAACGTGTGGTATCATATGAGTCACCAATTTTTCGTACATTACATTTATTAAGACCATATATTGATAGTGGAACTCGGCAACAAATTATAATTCACAATGATGGTAGCACCGATGACACACACGATCAAATTCAAAGATTCAAAAAAGAGGGAAAATATGGGAAAGAGTTACTTATAATCAATCATGCGAATAATGGATGAAAAATAGCAAGATTCATAGAGGCTCTAAAAATAACGCTAGAATCAGGACATGATAATATGATGATGACTGATGCTGATATGATTTATATGCCAAGCCTGATTATTCCAAGATTAACTTGGGAGACAGAAAGAGACTATGAACAAGGGTACGGCATGGTATATAGTGATCAATGAGAATACAAACTACATAAATGAGAAAGCTCAAACCGAGCAGACCATTATGAGTCCTATGATCAAGAAACCTCATGAACAAGAGCTGTTCACGTTAGTAAAACCTACGAAGCACTAGTAGAAATTGCACACGGATTGGGGTTGAAAAGTATTGAAAGCTTGGGTAATATGTATGGCTATGCTCTTGAAAAACTCCTCAAGGCGGCACACTTTTCAAGAAGAAACATTATGTCCGTCAATACGACCGAGTATGATGATCGTTTTAATAGTCCATCGTCACACACCGTAGAGCCCGAAAACGTTCCCTTATTTCTCAAAGCAATGAGAAAAGATAGCGTACAAGCAATCAGCATTAAACAAACAGTCGCCGTTCGATTAAATCCGTATTTAAACAAAAAGTATAATACTAAGTCTATCAGACTGTAAATAATAGTGTACTAAAAAAACCCTCTTGCGAGGGCTTTAATATAATTTCTTGAGATTATGAGTTATTTGCTTCTACAATTGCATTCATCCATAAAATAAGTTCACCTCTCGTAATTGGAGTATTGAGGTCTGTAGAACTAGTAAGATCAAAGTATCCTAATACCTTTGCTCTGTCTACATATCCTTGATACCAAGGCGTTAGTGATTCATCAGCTTTGCCATCAACAATCCTCATAAGGATAGCAAGTGCTTGAGCTTTCATAAGTCTTCCTTGAGGCACAAATACTGATTTACCTTTGATCATATCGCCTTTAATAAATCCAAATTTGCATGCTTGATTTACATAGAGCGAGAGCGTAGATCAAAACTGCACGCCATCATCAAACTTACAAGAGGCTTGAAGATCGATCAATCCACTCAAGGTAGTACCCGAAAGCATAGTTTGAGCAAATGATACAATCATCTTAGCTGCTTCTTGTCTGCTTATATAGGCATCAGCCCTAAAGTTTACTACATCATTCATACTGGTTATACCATATTGGAACGCAAAGTCATGTGCATCTCGTAACTTACTAAACGAATGATTACCATGTCGTGGTTTAACACACATTCCTATGTTGCTATCCCATGCGAATCCAGCTGCACCAATACACCCGTGTGCATCTCTATCTCCACCAAGTGGCTTACCTATTTTATTTAATACTCTACCGGGTTTGTGAATGATACCACCATACATAAGACCAGTATAAGCACCGCCTGTACAACTACCAATTCTTATATCACTTGCACGAGCATCAACAGCATCACATTGGTTAGCATATGTATGCCAAACCTTGGTACATACCTTAGCTCAACCTGTTCGGTAACCTGTATTTCGTACTCCAGTAGTCCAATATCAACTTACCCATACTCATGTCGACCAATATCAAGCATGTCGCATTCAAGTATTTCAAGTACCATTATCTCGATATCCTGTGTTCCAGTCACCCGTTAACCAGCTTCCGCTATTCCGAGTTCAACTAGACCAATATCCTGTCATTCGAGTTCACGTAGATCAAGTAGTAGCAGCACAGTGAGTTATTTTAGCACAAACTGGGCCAATATCTTGGGAACATGCCATAGTTGTATTCGTAGTATGTACTTTTAGCATTTTTGGTTTTGCAAAAGCGAACCCTGCCAGCAGTAGCGTTCCAAACATGAATAATAATCAGATTCTTTTCATAATACATAGTAAATAGAATAAATACCATTGTACTACTTGTTACGATAAAACTATATGCCTGTGACGAATGACTGAGGGTTAACTTAAATAATAGATTGACAAAAAAGCCCGTTTGGAAGCCCAAGGTAATCATTGATTTCTGAGTAGTTACTACTTTTTGGAGACAAAAGTGATATTACTTCAAAATGGTGAATCAAAATCAGAGTCTTGTGAAATAACTGGCTCTGCTGGTTTGGGTTTAGCGGGAGGGGGTGTATTGTTTTCACTCTTCATACTCAAACTTACTTTTTCTCTTTCTAGATCGATTCCTACTACACGGACTGCTACTTGTTGGCCCAATGAGACTACATCCATCGGATGAGCAATAAAACGGTCAGCCATTTGTGATTTGTGTACGAGTCCATCATTATGCAAACCAATATCCACAAACGCTCCAAAATCAGTGATATTTCTCACCACACCTTCAAGCTTCATTCCAATTTCTAAATCCTTGATGTCCAAAACATTGGAAGCAAAAACCGGTCACTGCAAATCATCTCTAGGATCAAAACCCGGACGTGCGAGCTCTTTCAGAATATCCTTCAATGTTTCAATCCCGATATCATATTTTTGTGATAATTCCTGAAGATTCATAATGATGTGTACAATGAGTAAATACAATAACTACAGTTCGCTTTTCCGATGTTTCCAAACCTTTTTGATTTGCGTAGGTTTACTGAGTACATAAAAGAGTCGTCCGATACCAGTAAAAATAGTATACCGTATACTGATATAAATAACCTGAGTACCGAAATCCTTCCAGAACTCCATACTTCGTTCAAAATGTTTGAAGATCTCTATAATCTGACCACCATACAGTATTATGGGGACAATAAAAGAAAGATGGTCTGAAATACCACAAGCAAGATAACAGAACCTTTCCCATGGACTCAATGGATGGCCCATTATATTACCTTTGATACCTCTTATGGTCATAATAATGCCGCCTACCAAAAAGAGCTTTTCAGCTCCTATTCAGATTATATATTTGGAATGTTTTCTGATTTTTTGTATCATCTACCTATCCACTTAAATCTCCAATGATATATTCATGTAAGCAAGAAATACAATATATCTTAAAACCCACTTTGAAGTTCTACCATCTTGTAATATTCTCATTTCAACTTTAGTAGCTCTTCATGAGTACCACGTTCCACTACTTTTCAGTCGGCAATATAGATGATATCATCTGCGTGTTTCACGGTTTGCAATCTATGAGCAACTACGATTACAGTTTTATTTTTAAACAGCGTATTCAATGCTTGTGTGACTTGTTCTTCATTGTAACTATCAAGGGCGGAAGTTGGTTCGTCAAGTAATACTATGTTAGGATTTTTGAGCATGATTTTGGCTATGGCTAGTCTTTGCTTTTGACCTCACGAAAGCCTTACGCCTCTTTCTCCGATCTCGGTATCCAGTCACTGTGATAAATCGTATATCCGTTCACACTTTGCCTGTTTTATGATCTCATCAAGTGACTCATGTAAAGATGGAGCGTCATCCTTATGTATCGCATACAATAAGTTTTCTCTAATAGTGCCATCAAATATCGATGGATCTTGCGTAAGATATCAAATATGCTGATAATATGACTGCAAAGAGACCTCCGATAATTTCTGATTATCAACAATAATTTCTCATTTGTCCGGTGTCAGGTATCAGGCAATAAGTTTTATAAGCGTAGATTTGCCTCCTCATGATGGACCAACTAATGCAGTTTTCTTTTTACCCTGTAACACCAAAGAAAAATCTGAGAATACTAACTTACTATCTCCATAAGAGTAGGAAAGTTTCTCTAAAGTAATATTTCCTTTGTTTAGTGTAGAAGTTTTTCATGTAAGAAATCATACAGTTTCAGGTCCTTTATCAATGCTCTCAATGAGTTTCTCAATATCGATATATTGTTGACTAAATCTCATCATAAAACGCAATACATCATGAACACTACCTTCGAGCTTACTAAGGACTGCCATAAAAATCACAAACTCTCCAGGAGTATAAGTTCATTGCACCGCACCTATTCCTATCACCAGGATAATCACCACTTTTGCAAAACCCAAGATAAACTCAGGCACATTGTTCATGGACCAGAGATATCACTTTTCTTTGTGATAATATCCTATAATCTGCTGTGCTAATCTGTTTAATGTGCTAGACTCGTAATCTATTTTATTATTGAGTTGTACTTCGAATTTTGACATAATGATTTTCGTCATACTCCTTGATGTTTGGATTATCAAATCCTTTCTCAATCTCTTGTATTTTGTAACTTTCCTATTCAGCAAATAAAATAATAGAATACTAAAAACCAAGAAGAAAAGAGCACATAATAAAGGAATAATCCCTATATCTCATATAAAAAATAAACTTCCTATAATAGTAATAAAAGCTCCGAACCCAAAATATACTATATCCTGAAGCAATCCTATCCGAGTATACACCCCAGATTCCAAAACTGAAACTATTTTACCAGTTCCCTGTTGTTCAAAATAATTATTATTGAGATGCACTATCTTTTTCAAATACTTATTTCTGAGGTATGTTATCGCGTTTGTGTAGAATATTCTGCTGTTCGCAGCTAATATAAGCGACAATATATAGAAGGAAACTATGCATACTCCATATATAATTGCATAACGCCATATAGATGCGATATCTTTTTGAGCGATAAAATCAGTTACAGAGCCTATCACTTTGATACTAAAAAGGCTCAATCAAAGACTTAATCAAATCTCAATCATAATAAAAACATACCTCTTTCGTAGCACTAAAGCCGGTTCAAAAAATCTTTTTATTGCTTGCCACGCGTTCATAAAACTAGCATTAATAAAACACTAGTCTTATTATACATAAACGGTCAAACAACGTCAATTATTA
>CAZLWR010000046.1:0-2137 GCA_964563595.1 uncultured Candidatus Peribacteria bacterium
TATTATTTCAGTATTACTATTGTAGAAATAATGTTTTATGCATCAATAATCTTTTCTTTAGACTTAGTTTTGATAGTAAGTACTTGTTTTCCATCATAAAACCCACATGTATTACATACTCTATGTGGATATCTTGGAGCCTTGCAGTTTTCACAAGAAACAGCTTGATACTTTTTAGTCAATCTTTTGAGATTGATAGTTTGCCAAGTGCTATGTCTTACATGCTTTTTGTGCAGCGAGATCTTTTTCTTTGGAGGTAACATGTTGAGAAATTAACGATTAAAGATTGATAATACACATATTTGCTTAGTTTGGTACGACGTGGGCGAATGTAGTAAGATACGTACGACCATTGAAGTTGATGATTCTTTTTTTAGTGAACTTCACTTCGCCATCAACAGCTGCATGGATAGTCCAATCTTTTCCTAGGTAGGTATTTTCACCACATCTATACTCAGTTCCCTTTTGTCTAATGATAATGTTTCCAGCGATTGTTTTTTGTCATCAAAATAGTTTTACCCCACGATACTTGGGATTACTGGTTCTTAGATTCTCTGCTTTTCAGGCCGACTTTACGGTAGACATTATATTGAATTCAAAATTAAAAACGCAAAATGCAAATGACTATGATTTCAAAAAGTGATAGTCTGAACATATAATTTTTTCCTTTTTTAATACAAGCTAAACTTGACAAGATCGATTCTCGATCAAAAACTCTCAGTTGTATATGAGCTTTTTACGGCTTTTCAACTGGTTTATTATCTTCTCATCCCCCTTCACCAATAAAAACATCTTTTACATAACGATCATCATATCCGTCTAGAAACTCTTGATGGTAGGGTTTTTTTTTGAGGGTTTGTTGGAAATTATCTAACAAAAGCTTGTAATCACCGGACTTAGGATAGATGGTAGTAATAGGATCGAGTAGGCCAGTTGGTCTAATGACCTGTTCTGCGATAGAGTCTGAAAGTTCGAGTTCGTATTTTGAAGGAGTAGCTGATACAAAAAGTGTTTTCGCATTTGGCTTGAGGTGTGCTGGTAGGTTGTTTGATAAGAGAGAAGATCTATCGTACTGTTTTCGTCCTACCATGAATTCGAGCTCTTCGAAACTTAGTGGTCTGTGTTCCATCGCAGTTGGTAAACGGAAGCCATGCTCCACCAGACTGTATTTTCTAGTTCTATCTGCTGAAGGCATAGAACGCAATTGTGGTACAGACATATGTGATTCATCCATAATAATCAGACAATCATCTGGGAAATAATCAAAAATGGTATTGGGTGTATCTCAGGGTGCACGATTTTCGAAATACATGCTATAGTTTTCTATTCCGTTCACAAATCCTGTTTCTTTTATCATCCTCAGGTCATAGAGTGTTCTTTTTTTGAGTCTATTAGCCTCTAGATCTTTACCGTGATCCAGTAGCCACTGGACCCTTTCTTCCATTTCCTGTTCGATTGCTACTAATATTTTTTGTACATCGCTTAGATCTTGCATATATTGTGAGCTTGGTCGGAGCTGAATATGATCTGGCGAGGCAAGCGTTTCTCGAGTCAGACTATCTTTTTTTTCTATATATTCCAATTGGTCTTCGAGAAAGTGTAGTCTATAGATAACTTTTTCTGTGGATGGGAAGATATCTCGCATATGACCTCTTGCATCAAACATTCCTGCTTCTATTTTTTGGTGTACTTGCTCATATCTCATCTCAATGAGTTTTCTTTTCAGATCTTTGTGATTATATGATTTACCTTTTTCTAGATAAAGGGAATACTTTTCGAAAAACTTCTTGTCTCACAGTCCATATAATGCTGATACCGAGCTGACTACGATAGCGTCTTTTCTATTGAGCAATGATGCCATGGTACTCAGTCTATACATCTCTATTTCAGCATTTACCGTTGCCTCTTTTTCAATGTAAACATCTTTGTCCGGAAGGTAACTTTCGGGTTGGTAGTAATCAAAGTATGAAACAAAATAATGGACAGCATTGTTTGGGAAAAAGTGTTTGAATTCTGTTGCTAGTTGTGCAGCTAGTGTTTTGTTGTGAGAAATAACCAGAGTGGGCACTTGTAACTTTTGGATAATATTTGCCATAGTAAAAGTCTTACCCGTACCGGTGGCACCCAATAAGGTAAT
>CAZLWR010000046.1:2237-5272 GCA_964563595.1 uncultured Candidatus Peribacteria bacterium
GGTTACTTTTGTTATTTGTGGTTTCAGGGCTATGATTTTGCCAATTCAGATTATCTTCCTAATGCCATAACAAATACCTTCGCAAAAAGTGAAGCACTGAAATGAGAATTGGAAGAGAAACAAAAAATATCTGACAAACTGAGGGATAGTGATGATTTGGTCAGATATGATATAGCCAGATATATCAACAATAAAGAAAAAACAACCAACCGATCTGATAATATTAATAATCTGATTAGAATGTATACGGAGCTGCAAAGTATTGCTCGTACTACCAACAATGGTATCATTTTATCTGACTTCACTATCCAACAAGGAAGTATTCAAGTAAGAGGTCAAATACAGGAATTGAAATATATGTATATCAAAAATGGTATTATCGATAGATTCAGTGCACTTGACTTTGTTGATAATATAACCATACCATATTATCAAAAAAATGGTGAATACTTTGACTTTGTACTAAAAGCTGACGTAGTAGACCAGAAAGTGATCGATAATCAGAATACCAACACATGAACAAAACTCGATTAACTACAAAAAATACTGTTTGATCTTTTGCTTCCAAACTCAGATCTGATACTGTGGCAAGAAAAAATGCCCTTTTTTTGGTATTGGAACGAGCTCCTGTAAGTTCATTTTGATGTCTACTATATACCAGTCTAACAGGCAGTAGTGTATATGGAAATAAGCTGTCTTTTCTAGAGCGTAATTGCACCTTGATGGCTACTCCATTATCAGCTGCTTTGCATGTAGGCCTTTTCAAAAAGTGTGGTTTTTCTTTGTATGAGTGTTTGACACACCAGGGCTATTCCCAGGAAACATGCATGGAGCTTCTACAGTCCTTAGATAATAATGCAGGATGGACCATGATCGCAGCCACCTGAACTACTACCATACTGTACCTTATATCTAAGATATCAGACCTAAAGAGCCTTTTGAAAACTAGATCAGCTTTGTCGCAATAATTTGCAATCTTAGAACAAATCATTATACTGAAAGAACTTGATAGAGTCCAATAATTTCTGGAAACTTCTTATGCGTCCTTATTTCCCTGCCTGATTCTCAACTTTGAGCACAAAACATATTTTTTACTTGTTTTTAGCTTTCGGGTAGGTGTATTTCAGATTATTTTCTATCATTTATTTACACATTATTAATATCATTATTGTATAGGATCCACTTTCCGTGTTCCAGCAATTATTTTATATATTTATAACAACAATTTTTCGTATGACAGACACAACAACAAAAGTAGAAGGGGAAAATCCAGAAAAAAGCGAACAGGTATTTGTAGAAAAGGCGAACTTAAATGCACCAAATTTTAATTTTGCACCCAAAAGAGCCCAAAAGACTGATTGAAAGTTTCATAAACAATTTGGGAGCCCAAAACCCGGACAAGCACCAATACATAGAGACAGATCAAGTGACTCGACGCCTTGAATAAAAGGTGTCGTTGCTGATGCTGGGGATCCAACATTTGATCCAAAAGGTGAAATACCGGTAAGAGTAGGATCATTGCTGGGACTTGAGCAAGTAGGTCAGTGTGTGTTTATTGAGTATGGCAACGACATGATCCTGGTGGATTGTGGTTTGGAGTTCAATGAAACTATTACTATGGGTGCAGACTACCTGATTCCTGATATTTCTTATGTGAAAAAGAATCTGAAAAAACTTAGAGGAATCGTGTTAACTCATGGACATTTGGATCATATCGGGGCTCTAAAAGATATTTTGCCACAATTGGATTTTCAACCAGTAGTCTACACGACTCCATTGACGCTTGGTTTAGTCAAAAAGACTCTTGAAGAAAGTAAAAGTGTAAATAAGCTGAAATACAAAATCGTGAATCCAGATGTGGACTTGGTAAAACTTGGCTGTTTCGAAGTGGAGTTTGTGAGAGTAAACCACAATATTCCTGAAACTTTCGCATTGAGTATCAACACTCCCAAGGGAGTAATCTTTACCTCTGCGGATTTTAAGATTGATCATACACCAGCTATTGATAAACCGGCTGATTTGGCGAAGATTGCTAGAATTGGTACTGAGTGAGTTAAATTATATATTGGTGATAGTCTGGGTGCTGATAGGGCAGGATGGTCCAAGTCAGAAAAGACTATTGGAGAGACTTTGGATCAGATTATTAAAAATATTAAAGGAAGAGGTATTATCGCGACATTTGCGAGTAATGTGGGTAGAGTCATTCAGATTATTCAATCTGCAGTGAAATATAACAAGGTCGTGTTTTTGAATGGTAGATCGATGTTGAACTATGTGGAGGTAGCGAAAGAACTCGGCTATATCAACGTCCCCAAAGATTACATGAGAAAGCTTGATGCTACCATGGATAGTTTCCCTGATGATAGGGTCCTTATCTTATCTACAGGCGCTCAGGGTGAAGAATTCAGTGCCTTAGCAAGAATTTCCAGAGGAGAACATCAACAGGTAAAAATCAGACCAGGTGATACGGTATTACTTTCTAGTAGTACTATTCCTGGCAATGAAACACAAATGTCTATGATGTTGAACAATCTTTTGACCAAGGGCGTCAATCTTATAACCAGTGCAGATATGGATATTCATGCCTCAGGACATGGATATGAAGAAGATCATAAGCTGATGTTATCATTGGTGAAGCCAGAATATTTCTTGCCATTTTATATGCCGGCATTGCAAAGATATGCACATAGAAAAATAGCATTGGATATGGATTTTGATCCGAAGAAGATCATTATGCCAGAAGGTAATGGAGCAATTCTTGAAATCTATAAAGACAGAGTTATTTTATCTACCAATAAGCTGAAACTAGATACTATTATTGTAGATGGTAAAGGTATTGGAGGATTGCAGGGAGAATATGTGAGTAAGGCAAGAAAGATTATGTCTGAAAGTGGTGTTTTGACCTTTATTCTCAAAATTGATGCACAAACCAAAAATATGGTTGGTAATATTCAAATTGAATCGAGAGGCTTTGTATATACTACAGAAATTAGAAAAGTACATACTGATATTGTGAAATATATTGAAAAAGAATA
>CAZLWR010000047.1:0-5057 GCA_964563595.1 uncultured Candidatus Peribacteria bacterium
ATCCATCCACTTGAAGTGACAATCTGAGATAAAATATACTGCTTTTTTGATGAAGCTATGGGATTTCCTACAGATCCCGCAAAATACGAAAAAATTCTTGCAAAGGGTGGCTTATCGTGATTTGAAGATGTGAGAATTATAGAAAACACAGATGTATTAGAATATCTTCGTGATGAGGGCATGGATACATTTTTCCAAGAAGAGTTTAAATAATAGTAGCAGGATTCCTTATATATTTCCAAAACTGCACAACAAGCAGTTTTTTTTGTTATAGTTTATCACAAAGCTCTTGATTTATGAGTCGTATTTTCGACTATGGTGGTGATTTTGAAGATAGAATAATCTGAAGAAGAAGTTTTCATCCAGAGCATATGCCAATGTTCATTTATCTTTTCACTTATACTATGAATCCAATTACTTCAGTATTGATGAGTACTAACTGGTGGTTTGTGCTTGCTTGTGTGGTTATGTCACTTATTTTATGAATGATTTGGTTTAATAAGAGAGTGTTTGGAGACCAATACATCAGATGGATGAAGTTTCCAAAATCTACTCCAAAACCAGATGGTAAAACAATGGCTTGGCAATTTGGTGGAGAAATTATTTCCAGGGTATTATTTTTTATGGCACTCAATCAGGCATTTCAAGTAGCAGGTTGGGATTCATTGGGAAATGGTATCATCCTCGCTATCGTCATCTATATCCTCTTCGTCTTCTCTACCCAACTCAGCCATGTTTCTTGGTCATTTGTAGATAGGAGAGTGTTGTGGTTGCTAGCTGCTAAAGGATTGATTGAGGTATGTTTGGCAGCGGTGTTGTGGTATGTGGTGTTTTAGTTTTTTGACTCTCGTACGAATGAAAAAGCCAGTCTTTGTAAAGGAGCATCGACGTGGATTATCAAAATCAAAATATAGTAAAATAGACTGGCAATCAGTATGGGCTATTTTTGTGCTTATTTGACTGATTGCTATATTTCTTATGTACTCTCGGACAGGATTGATTGTAACGGTATTATTACTAACACCTATATGAATAGCAATATATAGAACAACTTCAAAGAAGTAGCTTTAGATTGTTTAGAGTTAGGATAATGCAAATCGTCTTATTGAATCTTTTAGCAAACGCCAAGGATTGAAATCCAAATTCTTTTGATGCTATTTTTATGATTGAGGATTGAAAAGTATCAAAACTCACTACTGTGAGATACATAGAAGATTGACTTATAAAGACTTTTCTCAAACCGAATGTGTTAAATCAATCTCTCAATGCATGAGAAAGTTTAGAAGAATTCTTTGTCAGAATTTGATCTTTCAGTACATACTCAGATTTCAAAATTGAGAGGATTTGAGTAAAGCCATGAGAGTATTTAAAAGGAGTCTATAGGCCTTTATTAATTGAATATAATCCTCGTGAGTATGAAGATGGGGAAGATATTCATGATTCATTAATGATTAAAGTTATAAGAAAGTTCTATGAATGAATGACTTATAATGTGCCTATTGATATTGAAAAAGCAATAACTTCAATCCGTCAACTTGGGGTTTTAAAGAGTCTATTGAAGAAGTTATTTGAAACAGTTGATGCATATTGACCTAATCTAGAGTCATATGGTCATAACATAGCTAACTTATTAGTTCTTGCCTGTATTGAAGTTGAAGTTCAGCGAAAGGAAGTTTACTGAATTCATGCAAATACAGTAAGTGATCGATTAACAACAGCTCATTATGTTAAATTGAAGATGCCTTTTCGCTTACATGAATATATTGTAGATCTCCCATTTTATCCATGACTTCAATCTATAAAACCCTTTGAAAACCGAGATATATCTACTCCAACACAAAGTATTGAATGGTATGATGCATATAATGAAATTAAACACAACAGATGAGCTAATTTTAACAAAGCAAATTTAAAAAATGCAATTAGTGCTGTTTGTGCAGTCGCAATCTTAATTAAAGTGCAGTATGGCACTAGGCTTCCTTATCGAGGTGAAGAAGTCGGATGATTTTTTAAGATTAGCGATATCCAACGAGCTAATGAAGATAAAATAGTTCCGCCCGTACAGGGGTTAAGCCGAACTTCAAAGATATTGTGAATATAGTGTCTAGTTAGTGAAACTTAAGCATATAAATTATAAAATAAATGATGTACTTCCACTTCTTTACTGTCTCCTTCTATGTTATGCACTGAAACAAAATGCGTCTCATTTATCTTTTTGTATCATCTTATATAAGATTTACTACTTTCAATAATAGATTTCATTTGAGAAAGTATTTCTGAAAAGTCTTTGTTTTTCGTAAAGGTTATCATAATTCAATAATTATGCCTTCGGGTTAGATATCATCTTAATTGGTCAATTGTTTTTTTGTAAACTACCTCTCACTTTCGAATCTTACATTCAAATATAAGAATGTTCCCCTTATCGATATTTAAATAAATATCGCTTTTACCTTTTTTAGAAAAGGTTTCTCCGGTGGCTTTTCATTCAAAAATTGAATTTAAGTTTACCAAAAAAATATCTCTCAAATCTTCTTCTCATAATGATTCATATGCCTTTGGAGTTTTTTCAAACTGTTTGCCTTGATTGTCCATAAATGCAATAATATCTAGCACTTTGGAAGAATCTAAAGTATATTCTTCAGGTAATGAAGCTGAGGGCTTTATTTTTTTAATAATGGGATTCTGATTTAACTCAATTCTTCTAGCACTAGCATTTTCTTTTTTCTTAAGTGGAATGTTTATTTTTGTGGTCAACGATAGAAGCTTAGTTTGGTCATTTTTTAACTTCTGGACTCTCTCTTGGATAAAAGATTGAATATTTTGTTTAAACTTTATATTTTCTTCATCTATATCATTATTTTTTCGAGATATTGATTGTTTTATGTTATTTACCTTAGATTCTAAGGTAGAAGCAATTTGATCGTCGCTCATATTAAATCAATATCATTTTGTTTCAAAATGGAAGGTAATAACATCATGTAAAAAGTTGAATTCTTTTAAGGAATAACCGATTGAGTACTGTGAAGATTGCAAGTCAGCTATAGTTTGAATATTGGTATTGGATAAAATAGGTAACTCGACTTTTACTTTCTCGCATTCATAATTATTTAGGTCCCCTTGTCTTTGATAAACATCTTCCCTTTCGCGAGCATAAATTGTCTTTGTGTATTTTTGCAGTTCCCAACTAGCTTCCCTCGAGTCATCAAACTCTACTGGTGATAATCTATATTTTGAAAAATAGTACTCGGCTAGTTCCTCTGGATTGGTTCATATGATTGTTGCATCGGTTTCATTTACTATCTCGTCAGTAACTTTTTTTAATAATCCTCTATAGTAGTCAAATATAGAGTATCTGTCGTTAAACATTCTAATGTGGAGAAATAAAATTACCAAATTGTTACATTTATAGATATTAAATACAAGTGACTACAATCAAATAATCCCTTTTGATTTTCCGCTCATTTTCCCTACTATCTAAACCTCTTATCTCTCACTACCAAATCCATGTCCCTCATAAATCTTATCTCCCAAAAAACATCTCTTAGTCCACAGATAGTTCAGGTTATTATAAATCTTTTGGATGAAGGTAATACGGTGCCGTTTATTGCTCGTTATCGTAAAGAAATGACGGGTGGAGCGACGGATGAACAGCTGCGTGATTTTCATGATATTTATGCGTATACCAAAAACCTAGAGGCTCGTAAAGCAGATATTATTCGTCTGATAGACGAGAAGGGTTTGTTGACTCCAGAACTTAAGAAACAAATTATGGACGCGACGACCTTGGCACAAGTAGAAGATATCTACAGACCGTTCAAGGAAAAGAAAATGTCTAAAGCGAGTATTGCCAAAGCAAAATGACTTGCACCATTGGCGGAGATCCTGAGAGCATGTGCGATGAGTAAAGAGGAATTTGAGACCAAAGCAGGGGAGTTTGTAAAGGATACAGGAGATGCAAAAACATCAGTCAAATCTGCTGCTGAAGCTATCCAAGGAGCACAGGATATAGTGGCTGAAGAAGTATCTGATCATGCATTACTCAGAGATAGTATCAGGAAAACAATTGTACTGAGCTTGGCTACCAAACCTACCAAAACATTTGAAGAAAATGGTGTGTATAAGATTTATGGTAGTTATAGTAAAAAGTTTCAGGATATACCATCATATGCATATCTAGCTATCAGTAGAGCTGAAGAAGAAAAGCAGTTGAGTGTGTCATTTGATCGGTCTTTGCCCAAGTTGATGCAGTATACAACACCTTATTTTGTACCTGCAAAAGCATCTGATCTGATCGAATTGCTCAATCAAGCGATAGAAGATGGATTGAAGAGATTGTTGGTACCCTCACTGGAAAGAGAGTTTAGAGCAGAGAAAAAAAGATGGTCTGATGAAGCTGCGATCAAAATGTTTGGTGAGAACATGAGACAGTTATTACTGACTCCACCCGTGAGAGGTAAAACAGTATTGGGATTTGATCCCGGTTTTCGTACAGGTTGCAAACTTGCTGTCATGGATCCAACGGGTAAGTTCTTGGCTAAAGCAGTAATTTATCCTACAGCAGGAAGTAATACGAGCAATGATGAAAAAGTCGTACTTGATCTGATCAAAACACACAAAATTGATTTGATTGTGATTGGAAACGGTACTGCTAGCCGCGAGTCGACTCAGTTTATTTCTGATCTTATTAAGAAACATAATCTGAAAGTGCAATATATGGTCGTGAGTGAAGCATGAGCATCAGTGTATTCGGCTTCCAAATTAGCTCAACAAGAGTACCCAGACTTGGATGTAACCATTAGAGGAGCAATCAGTATTGGTCACAGAGTGCAAGATGCGATGGGAGAACTCACGAAGATTGAACCCAAAGCCATAGGAGTAGGGCAGTATCAGCATGATGTGGATCAAAAACTCTTGGAACAAAAACTACAGGAAAAAGTAGAAGATACCGTAAACAGTGTAGGAGTAGATCTGAACACGGCAAGTGCTACCTTATTACAATATATAGCCTGACTCACACCAAGTATTGCCAACAATATTATTGCCTATAGGGATGAAAA
>CAZLWR010000048.1:0-5053 GCA_964563595.1 uncultured Candidatus Peribacteria bacterium
TTTTGCGGCTGCAGAAATAATGGGTCATAGTCTAGTAGCTGGATCCAAGGGATTACCTATTTTTATAGATCAAAAATAATCAGACATATTAGAAATAAGCTCATCATATTGGGATGTATGTACAAATAATCTTTTGAGTCCATCGCATATTTGCCCGCTATGTCGTACTCTAAAGTACTCTATTGTTTGCATCATCTGCCGATCTATAGTTGTATTTGGCAGTATAATGCCCGGAGCTGATCAGCCTAGTTCTAGATAGGAGGGCTTCATATATGCCCCATTTGTCTTTGCTATGCTTTGTCATACCTGGGTGGAGCCAGTAAAGATAGTGATATCTGTAGGCAATTCTACCAATACCTTTCATAAATCACTTCCGCCATATACTGCCTGGAAAACATACTTTGGTAGATGCTTGATAAGCATATCAGACAATAACTTTGCTGTTCGCATGCATGCTGATGCCGGTTTGTATATAACAGTGTTTCCAGCCAACAAAGGCGGTATAACTTCTCGTACCCATTGTGAAGTGGGGTAGTTTCGTGGAGAAATAATGGCCGCTATTCCTTTTGGCTCATAATAAAGAGTATGTATTGAGTTATTATCTTTGTGTACAACCTCAGGAGAGAGAATCTGATCAGTGTGTTCTATGTGTCGTTGTATATAGTCTATATCGTAGTCAATATCAGCCAATGCTTGTGTGATAGGTTTTCCTATTTCTAAACACATACTGTGTGCTATGTTTTTAGCTTGTGCTTTGTAGCTTTCTAAGAACTGTGTGATATAGCCTATTCTTTGTGAAACAGACAATCCAGACCATTCGAGAAAAGAGGATTGAGATAATTGCAATAAATCCGGCAAAATACCGGCTTGTGTACCTATGATTCTTCATAGGATGGTTTTTTCTCATCGTGATCATTGACAGATGTGCTCCATGCTAGGGCGAATATATTAAATAATACGTCTTACCACAAGGCATCTGGTTCTTTTAATGCAATGTTTTGCTGCTATAAACTATCTGTTTTACAAAAATAGTTGACATATTATTTACATATCAATATAATAGTAGTATAGGTATTGACAGTATGATTTTAGTATTTATAGTCAAATTATGATGTTCTTACATAAAACTGCTAGATTGTGTATATCAATGATAGTAATTTTTTGAGCTACTGTTACAACAGGATGGACTTATCCTATAAAACAAGTTAGTAAGCCTGAAGTAGCTTGCAAGGTTAATCATCGATCCACGCTTGATAATAGTTGTAAAGTTGCTTTACCCATTATTAAAAATTCAGATTATAGTAAATATATCAAAAATAATCTCTATAGGGCTGTATATTCTGATATACGGGGTGGTAGCTATCATGATGGCTGGGATACTGATTTCGGTGGTGCACCGAGTACTGATATTGCAACTGCTGAATGAACACCAGTATATGCCATAGGAAAAGGTAAGGTAATTGTCTCTCAGGATGGCTCTCAGGGATACGGGAATACTATCACGATTGAACATGACCTATGAGAAGGGAAGAAGATTTGGAGTAGCTATAGTCACCTTAGTAGCAGGGAAGTCGAAGTAGGTGATCTAGTGGAAGAAGATGATCCTATCGGCAAAGTCGGCAAAAGTTGATTTACTATAGGTCAATTTGGTTATCACTTGGACTTTGCTATCACAACTACTAAACAAAAATCTTATCCTTATTCATATGGAGATTGTCCTGCAGGTTATATGAATGGTGTACAAAAGTGAGTTTGTAGAGATTATTTAGTGAAGAACACGATTGATCCTATCCTATTTTTGGAGCTCAACGGTGATTTGAATAAGACTCAGAGAATCGCAAAGACCCTTATAGAACAATCTAAGGCAAAAGAAAAGGCTCTTGTAGTTACCAAAGTAGAGTCATCCGTTCCCAAAACTACTACTACCTTTGCTAGCTCAAAAGCAAAAATAGCTACTATCAATCAAAAATCCTATAAGATTAAAAGAGACGATTTCACTATAGAAATAGTGGATTTATATAAAGCGGATAAAGAGGCTTTGGGCTTGAAAAAGAAGGCGTATGTAACGGTAGTAATACTTAAAGACGGTAAACCCTATACTGGTTTTTTGAGACATCCATTGCAATTTGTTAGTCAATATCAAAAGGTTGGAGTGACTGCTAGTTCAATTGATTATATAGTCGGATGAGAACAAACCGTTATCTTGTATGGTGATAAAAAGTGAGATGATACCATCAATGTAAAATGGGGTAGTGAATTATTGGGTGTGCATCAAACTAAAGTAAATGACTAAGTAATATGTGCTATAATATATAATATTCTGACTTAGTCTGTATAATGAATCTACGTAGGCTTATTTCTAATATTGGTAAGAGGCGTCAAGATCCGACTCCTATAGTTTTTGATTATACATTTAGAGAGAATAAAAATGGCCCTCTGAGTGAAGAAGGAAAAATACTTTCTGGTTATGAATGACGTACTCAGGTTATATCTGAATTGGATAATGGCGCACTTGCACAAAAACTGGCAACGAAGATACATATGATTTATTACGATGCCCGTGATGGACGACGTTCTTTATCCAATAGGACTAAAAATCCGTATTTTAGCGATCAGCTTACGCGTATCTACTTTGATGAAGATGAGTTGAAACATCTGATTTTCATACATTTATATATTCGTAATGATGAAAATAAAGATAAACAACATGGTAAAGCCGTATTCACAGAGTTAATGGAATTGAATAAGAAAGATATTGATGAGTGGGCAGAGTGAAGCAAGGAAGAGTGATATAAGCAAGGTAGTTTTATTGCGAGACGAGATGAAAATTCAGATAATCTCCATGCTTTTGTTAAAAATATTGAACAGGGGATGTCTGTTACAGAAGCTATCAAGTATACATTTACAGGTAAAATGCTTTTTCGTAATGCTTACAAATACATTAGTAAAGTAATTATATTATATCAAGATAATCAGGTTCACCATGTGTATGTTTTTTTTGATAATTACATCAGATCTTGAAACGAAATAACTTTTAAGGTAACGAATGAAGGGCAATAAATTCTGAATATCTTATATAATAAGCGGATAGACCATTGCGTATTATATTAATTGTATTGTTCCGGAGACCATACTTTAGGAACACTTTTTTTGTGTTTTATTGGTGATTTATATTTGAAATAGTTAGTATTATTTGTACTTTATTATGACATATTGTATATTCTATTTCTATAGATGCATCCAAAAAATATCAACCCCGTAATAGTTTATCATACAGGATCTAGCCACATGTCTACAGAGATGGCAAGAAAATTTGATGATCCGGTAATTGATTCGAGGGTAAAACTTGAATGAGTTTGTTGAGATCGAGCTAAAGTGGATTTGATAAATTTGATGAATACGGAAACTAACTATGGTATAGTGAGTACGCTTGGTCCTGAAGGAGAACAATGAGAATTTTATATTGATACAATGTTTTTGCAACGACGTTTGCACAAAAGAGTCACTATATATAATCCTAGAAATGCCAATCTTTATCACGAATATGATCAAACCAATAAAATTCGAGTACAAAAAGAATTCATCCTCTGAGGAAGCAAAAATATATTTCGAGATAGAGATAAGGTTATGAATTTTTATGTATTCCCATGAACTCAGGAGGAGCTATTCGATGCGTTGAAGATACTATAATTAGAATTGAAGATTAGTGAGGATATCTGCTATGTGACTAGATTTAGGTTGTGCTTTATTAGACTCAATGACTTCGTTGCTGATTTTGTGTCGTAATGCTTCAAATTTCTGGAAATAGAGTTCTGGTGTTATGGTGCTTGTATCAAGTTTTGGATTTGAACTAAGTATACCATCGCTTCTATAATAAAATACTCGTGTCTTACCAAGGCACAAATAAGTTCCTCCCTCGTATTCTATTATTATAAATTCTGTATCGCTCTCTTTTTGAGAGATATAAATATAATTGGCAAAATGTTTTGATTGTGCTTTCCATAGTAGACTGGACTTGTCGTAAGATTTGATAAGATCTTTTTCAAAGCCTTCTATGTGTTTAAGGTAACCAAACTCAATTTTATATTTTGTTCCATGCGAATCCCTATCTGAGTATTCAAATCCTTGTCACGCGAATAATACTTCTGCTTGAGAAAAGTCAGGTAGATCGATCTCTGATATACAATCAGCAATATAACTGAAACTATTACCATATGTACACATATGTTTTGCAGAACTTCACTTTCAGAGCCTAGCACTTAATGAATATTTTAATTTCTGTCCAGTACAAAAGGCTAGAAGTCTTTCCCTGAACTCCTCGATTCCTGCTTTGTTTAGGGGATTTAGATTGTTGTTTTCAGTAGTGATTGGATTGTCGAGCATGCAATACCGATATTGATAAATCTTATAAAATATAATTATTAATTATGAGACTGCGGATACTTTGATAATGTTTCACGTAAGAATAAATCAACAAACTCCTCATATAGTGCATTTACAGAAAGTCAGGTACTTTGAATATTGCTTGCACAGATAGAAAGATCAGTATTGAGAATCCTGTCTTTGAGCCGATCTAAAGTAGCATCTTCCTTCTTTATATAGGTGACCATAGAATCGAACCGATCTTGATATGCTTCCACGTCAACACTGATATCTATACGTGAATACTCACCAGTAAATGCTTTATAATTTCTTATAAACTGGATAAATGAAATACCAAAAGTTTCCATTTGTTCTATATTTTCAATCTTTTGAAGTGCCACTTTGAGTCACTCAAGTTCAGCATTTAACTTAGTTCTTTCTGTTTCGATAGAACTATTTGCATTGGAGGTATTATCGATTTTATCCATAATGAATTTTGAATTTAAATATATGTATTTATTCTATATACATTATAATCCTTATGTCAATAGTATGTATAATCAGTAAAAGAACGATATTTCAAAGGCTTTAGTCGGCTATTTTATGCTTATATAGATTGATACTTAATATAGATGTTTATTTTTTAAACATAAAAAAATCTCTGCGTGTGCGGAGTTTTTAAGAATGGTGG
>CAZLWR010000049.1:0-5035 GCA_964563595.1 uncultured Candidatus Peribacteria bacterium
AATTCTGCTTCTACCTCTGCGTTATTAGATCATTGAGCATGAGCATCGGCATCAGCTCTTCAGATAATTGTAGCAGTGGACTGTATACCATCTATAGCTTTGAGTTTTTTTGTAAACTGCTCAGTAATGCTTTTTGTATACTCGAGCGAGCTACCAGGCTTTATTGTGACTCATATAGTGAAGCTTGTTTCATTGAAGGGCGGCAATCATTCTTTTTGAGTACTAAGATATAGTCAGATACTAATAGGCAATGTTAATAAAGCAAAGAATAGGGCTTTCCTGGGATGAGCAAGACTTCGTTTAATAGGATATATCGCTAAAGATTTGAGTTTTTTTGTAAATCGTGTATCTTCTTCTTTTTGAATAATTTGATTGATTCTATCTTCTCTTTGTGCACTGGGTTCATCACTTTCTTCCTGCAATTCAGGATACTTTTGTAGATACTTTTTCTGTATCCAATACGGTAAAATATAAGAACATACTGCAGGTACAAAAGTCAGTGCGACAATAAGTGAAATAAATAGTGAGATAAGATACGCTAATCCAATTGGTGTTAATAATTTACCATCAATGCCTGGAAGCATAAGAAACGGTATAAATACAATCATCTGTAATAAAGTCGCAAATACTACACTTCCTCTGACTTCTTGCGATGCATGGTAGATGATATTCCACAAGCTTTTTTGTAATGCTTTCGGACGCAGGTAGTTTTCCTTGAGTCTTCTGTAAATATTTTCCATGTCAACAATGGAATCATCTACGAGTTCCCCAATAGCAATTGTCAGTCATCCAAGAATCATGATATTGATTCAGATTCAGAATATATTGAATATAATAGCAGTTAATAAAAATGTAATTGGTAATGACAGCATGACAATAACGGTTGTTCTTATGTTCATAAGAAATATTGCTATTACTATTGTTACAATAATCATGGCTTCGATAAGTGCCCTCTGTACGTTATCCAGTCACTTTTCTATAAAATTTGCTTGTCTGAAAAGTTCTTTATGCAAAATAACTCACTTGGGAAGGGTGGATTCTATAGCATTCATCTGATCTTCGATTTGTTGCGTGAGTGCTATCGTATTTGCATTGGGTATTTTACTGATACGAATGATTACTCCTGCTTCAGAGTTGATAATTGCATCGCCTCTTCTTTGAGCATTTGATCATTCGGTAATTCTAGAAACATCGCTAAGCAATATATTTTGTCATTCTTTGCTTTTTGTAATGATAAGTCATCAAAGCTCTTTTATGCTGCTATTGATTGGTTTGATAGAAACAGGATACTCAGTTGTTGCTTGTAGTACTATTCCTCATCATGCAGGTAAAGTAATATCTTTCAATGCTGATTCTATTTGTTCATTATCAATGTGATAATTTACCATTTTTACAGGATCGAGCAAGATATTGTATTGTTTAGGTGCCCCTCACATAATCAAGAGGTTTGAGATACCCTGAATACTGGTAAGAGTTTGTCTGATAGTTCATTCCGCTATGCCCCTGAGATCTTCTTGAGTAATTGAAGAATCGTTTGTCGTAAGTCCTATCCGTAATACCTCACCTAACAATGCAGATTCGGGAGCGACACTTATATGGACTCATTCAGGAAGTCAGACAGTTTGTATTCTTTCATAGACTTGCTGACGATTGATATTGCTTTTGGTTCATCGGTCAAATTCAATATTGATGACCGATAAACCAAGTGCCGAACTGCTTCTGACGGCTTGGACTCATGGAATAGTTGCAAACGTTCTCTCTAAGGGCATAGAAACTATTTGTTCAACTTCTTGGGCTCACAGTCACTCTGCTTCAGCAAAAACAGTTACACGAGGTCTGTTGAGATCGGGAAGCACATCAACGGGCAATCACCTCAACGAAAATATCCCTCATATGATAATAAAAAGATATACTATAAGGACAAAAGCTCTATATTTCAGGGAAGACTTTATGATAAAGTTAAACATGCGTATGGTAATTTACTTTAATAAAATATAAATAAGTCCTGGTATAAAAATAAATAATCAAACAAAAATCACCTCTGTCTTACAATTCATAGGATTTGCTTTTTTGTTACCAAACACCTTTCGTTCTACAAGATGTCATAGTGCTTGTAGTCACCAACCTCATAGATAAACTATAAGTGAAATTGCATATAATCATAATACTACTAATCAAATTCATACTATATGGAATAAGATATTTACTGTTCAAACATGACAAGCTAGAAATGTTTTAATTGCTTTAATCATTATGAAGATATAATGCAAATAAAAAGTATGTATCAAAAAGTTCTACTTGCCTACTATATTGACAGTCATCCCGTCTTTTCGATCCCCATCAAAAATATTAGCTACGATAGCATCCGTAGTTTTCAGTCCTTCGTTGACATAACTTTTACTTCAATCGGTATATGCTATAGTAATATACCATTGTTTAAGAATGTTTGTAGGCAATAGTTTATAAACAAAACTTTTTCCTTGTTCATCTTGCTTTATCGCTGTATTAGGAATCTCTACAACTGTCGTTCCACTCAGACCCTGTGATGATACTCTAATATTGGTACCAAGCGGATAGGGGCTTTCTCCATCAAATGTCCCTTCTACCGTTAGTGTTTGTGTATCTTGATTTACAGACTGTGCAATTCTAGACACAGATCATGCTGATAGTGGCTGATCTCATCCAAGTCAGATTTGTAATATTTGTCCCGCTTTAAGTTTTCAATATTCTCTAACAGGCACTTCAAATCTAACAAATGGTTTACTATTTGAACTATTTCCAACAATATCAAAGATTGGTGTATTTGCTTGAATGCTTTGTCCAATTACTATATTTTTACGAGATATTGTACCTGCAAACGGCGCAGTAACACTCACTGATTTACTTATTGATTGTATTGCTCATAGTGCATTTTGATTTGCTTGTAACTCAGCTTTTGCTTTAAGAACATTAGCCTCTGATTCAATGATGAGTTTTTGGATGTCAAATCATCTGATAGACTGATCTCCATTCAACTCAGCAAGCTCTTTTTGTTTTTCTGCATCGAGTAAATCAATCTGTTTGCTCAACAAAGCAATTTCTTGATCAATTCCTGCAAGGTCTGCATTTGATTGAATAATTCCTCATGATGCAATTGCATTTGATCCAATAAATTCTTGTTGGAGCTCTTTATAGCTAGAAAGAATTGTTGTGATTCCTGTATCTTTATCAGAGGATGCATTAATAAGTGAAGCTATATCACTACTAATCTCATCAATAGTATACTCTGAATACGCAATAGATGCTCATAATAGATTAATTCATTCTTTAAGAGTTTTTTCCGTAAGATCAGCAAGAGTAAATCTCTCCACAGTTGTTAATGTGTCCCATTTAGGATACTGATAGAGTACCTGTGTCATAAGCTCCAAGAAAACCTGTCTTTGTCTTATGTTTTTTGCACCCCAATATATATTCAAGTTAAATTCTCTATCGAATGATAGATAGGTTATTTCTCCTTTTGCAAATACCTTTCCCATAACAGCAATAGCATTTTGGATTGATCATTGGAGCTCTTTTTCAATATTTGCTTGTTTTTGTATATTTAAACCTATTACAGAACTACTTGAAAGTTTATTTGCTTCTATAGTCTGCTTTTTTGCACCCATTTGTGTTTTCAAATTATCAATTCTTACTTGTAATTGTTGTTTTTGCGTATCAATAGAAATATCGATAGCTTTCTTTTTCTGGTCAAAGACATTTTGCATTACGCCACCAGTTGATCATCATTGTATTTTGAGATAATTAGCAACATTATATGCTGCATTGATTTGTCATTGTGAAACAGCAATATCAGCTTTTTTTGATGCTAGTAGTGCAATAATTTCTGGTGCATTGCTTGCAATTCACACTACTGCTACTACTTGTCATTTGCTGACTTTATCTCACAGGTTAACTTGTAATTTGGTAATAATTCACTCACGAGATGAAAAGATACTACCGTATTCATCAGACATGATTATTCATGGATAGGACTGATTCATAATTGAGTCAGTATTTACTTGCATAGGATTGATAAACGCATCACCCGATAAAGAAGCAGTAGATCAAAGATTCGCCGCCTCTTCATCACCGTGTCACTGATGCGCAAAAGCATTGGAAACTCGTATTGTTCACATCAAAAATCATACTATAAATACTATAGTTGTTTGTGTTTTTGGTGTAAAAATAAAATTGAATATTTGGAAAGTGGGAAGTTTAAGTAACTTTACTCCGATGTAATTTAATCAATTATCGATATGATCGAGAAAATTATTAATATAAGCTGATAATCATGCCATGATAAAACAAAAAAATATAAAAATAGGTTAACAAAAAATTGCTAAACTATTCTTATATAATTCTTACTACGGCTCATACACGAGGCATAAGCAACTCTATGGGAATTGGAGGTCAGGTTGCATTTCTAGTAAAATATGGCTCAACTCAGGTTGGATTTGTATGTGAAAGATATAATGTGTTTTTTTCAATATGATGATCTCGTAGTTCAAGTAATATTTCATGATATCCACAGCCAAGAGTGACTTTTCATTCTTCTATACTTTCGCAAGTTACTTCACATTCGCCTGTAGAGCATCAGGCTATTTGCTTTTCTTGATGTTCATGGTTATTTCAATCAGTGTGTTCATGAGATACACTAACTTCTTGTGTTTGATGATGTTCCTCTATAACTGTAAGATGAGAAAAAACCGACTGACTATACCAATACAAGCCAATCAAAAACACAATAAATAATTTTTTTACCGTATTCATATTTTTTTAGTAGGAATATCAAATAAGATACAATATGACTCGAAGAATTAGCTTTTTTATTGCAAGTATAAACGTATGTAGTGTACGCTTAATTTCTTACACATTCTTCAACCTCAGACTATTCAATACTACACATATACTACTAAAAGCCATAGCAGCTCAAGCGAATGCGGGATGTAGTCATAAACCAAAACGAATAAACATACCTGTGGCGATCGGTATCAATAAGATATTATATCCAAATGCT
>CAZLWR010000050.1:0-4729 GCA_964563595.1 uncultured Candidatus Peribacteria bacterium
AATCCGGAATTTCTTTGGTATTTTCTACGTGTACTCCTTCACACAAATCTATAAACACGATATATTGCCCGGAGAGATTGGGATCTTTTGATTGAAAGTAATTATTGATACTGTCATAATAAGAGGCATATTCTGGGCGTACTCATGCTAACAATTTATCTTTTGCAGCAGCAGAGATAGTATTATAGTAAAAGGTGTACTTGGTTTCGCCTGCATCATGAAACTTCTTCAGTAATTCAACTTTGAAATCTTGTTTCATGACTTTTGCTATCTCCACAGCTTCCTCGTAACTCTTACATTGATAATGTCAAAATCCTTGTCCTTCTTTGACGCACTTTTCTACTGCCTTACCAAGTTGTTTCAATTCTTCTTCACCAAATACGACGCCTTCGCTCAATTTCATATCATAGTAAAACCCATCATCCGTGGCTGGTCACGTTCCTAACTGTGCAGAAGGATCTATCGTTCTTTGCACTGCTTGTGCAAGCATGTGTGCAAGAGAATGCCTAATACAGTAAAGTTGATCAGCCATAAGTATAATGAATAACATGATAAATCATCGTAATGAGCTTGGATGATAATAAAGAACATATTGTTTTCACTTCTATTTTTATCGTTTGTGTAAAATATATGGCGTACTGTTTGGGAAACCTATATTATATTGACATTTATACCAGAATACTTATATATCATATCAAAGATTTATTCCTTTTGGGCCATACAATGCTTCATGCTTCTCCTGCTCCTCAGCAAACTAATAAAAAACCAGATTTCTTGGGGTCTCTAAAAAGACAGCTAACTCTTTTTGGACTCAGTAGAAATATCACGACTCATTGATTTGTGGATATTCTTAGTGATATACCAAAACTTCAGGCATATCTTGATAAGAATGCTCCCTTGCTTGTTCCAAACAAACATTGATACCTGCCTATCTTTGATGAAGGCATACTTCCTCCTGTTGATAGATTTGCCACACTTGATTTTGAAAAGTTACCTGAAGTTCAAATGTCGCGTTTTAACTTAGCTATCGCAAATCAAAACAAAACTCCTTATGAAGCGACCTTTGTGAATGCCCAAGAGGCAGAACAAATATATGGTAAAAGCATTGTAAAATGTGACGATCTGAGAGATGTGATGCCACATATCTTTAAGGTATTTTGAGGAGAAGCTGCTTATAATGACATTTTAAAGTGCAAAGCTTCAAAACTCTACAATATTGGTTGGTTAAATAATTCAATTGCTTTAACTGATGCGGGCAATAATATGCTTTATGAACTAATAAAACATCATACTTCGTATCTTGGCAATATTTGATATGCGATGGCATATGTGAATGGAGCCTCTTATGAATCACCTGGCGAGAGCTTTAATACTTGGCTCCCTATACAATATAATGGACATCTTTTTAGCATCGGTGTATATAATTGAAAAGTTACTATTTTTGAACAAGTGCACTCAAGTACGATGATGGGAATCGTTGAACCAAAACCAACTACAGTATAATTGCATAACATATTCCTTAAAAACTCAGTAGCTATGTATCTACTGGGTTTTTTCTTAACTTAGTGTACAAAGTAATGATAACACTTGTGCTAATGAATGGACTTTGTATAGAGTAGGGTGTATTTATATTCTTTTCTTTCTCATGAACCCACTCAAAATCCCCAGCCCAGATGAAATTATTCAGCAAGCAAAAACTACTCCTTTACAAGAAGCTTTAGCGGGCTCCTTGGTTGAAATCTTACAAAACAAATTCTCCTGATCGTCTATCAGTGTCACTCTTACGGAAATTCTATGAGGTGTAGATAAAGAGAAAGTTTGAAGACCGCAAAGTAGTGATCGAGATAGACTTGAACTGATTATGCAGAAGGCATGATGGAAAATGACTTATGATGGCCCCGGCTACAACGAGTCTTATGAAAGTTATTATAAAATTGGTAAAAAATCATAGTCTCACTAACAATCCGGTATTTTACATTATAATTTTTAGCCTATGAAAAAACTCAATATTCCCAGTCCAGATGAATTGATTCAAAAAGCAAGAGAAACAACAACTCCTTTACAGCAGGCAATGGCCGAATCTCTCACTGAGATCTTAACTAATAAATTTTCCTGAGCTTCTATCAGTGTCACTCTCAAAGCAATCTTGAGATGAGCAAACAAAAAGATGGAGTGAAAACGTCGTGAACCTGAAGAAGAAGATCGAAACAAACTTGAACAACTTATGAGTGAAGCGTGATGGGGTATGAATTATGATGGACCGGCTTACAATGAAGATCCATATGATAGCTACTATAAAGTTGGTAAGAAAAAGTAATGGTAAGTAATAATTAGAATCTTGTGGTGTCGTATGGTCTGAAGTCCCGGTTGTATTGTTCAAACTGGGACTTTTTCTTTAAACCATTGTTGATGAATTGGCCTCAAAATAAACTATCAACGAAACTATACTTTGCTAGTAGAATATCAGACTGTTTACTAAGTTGTTGAAAGAGAGTTCTATAATTGAGATAGAAGTTCATAGTTTCGGCAAAGTCTTCAAAAATATCACTCATACCATATCCTGATACAAAATCCTTGTAACTGGCGGATCTATTTCTGGTGTTTTCGTTAATTCGGCTGAGGCTATAAAAATCCAATGAAGGATCATCTATGGGGAATGTTTTTTTACCAAATTCTGTATAACTTGTATCTTTTGGATTACTTTCTGTTCCAACCAGATATCTAAAATCAGTGATGTGCCCAAGTTCATGTACGAGCACTTGTAAGAATTCGGAATACCCATTCATCGCCTTGGTATCTAATATAATCTGATTACGGGAACTATATCCTCTGGACTTAGCACTCTTGTATCTGATATTGATTGAGTCTACGTAGTCCGTTACGGGCATGCCCATATCATCAATCTTTTTGAGTGCATAGATGACCATGACTTGGTAATATAATCTTTGTTTGCTTGAAAATGCCGAAGATTCAAAATTTGTAATACGACAAATATCTTTGTATTGAGAACAGATATTTCTGAAACTCTCTGTATCCAAAAGATCGGCACTGCGATGCACTTCGTTTTCGATTTGTTGAGCCATATTTTCTAAGTCACTGTTCAGCACCTGTTTGCTTATGGCGTCTTTTGTCTGGTTATTTTTATATTCAGTAACTGTATTCTGATCTCGATGGCGATTGTGGGGATTGTCTGAACTGGTACCTATATAAAGTCAAAAATAGGTAATTGCTGCTATGGCAATAGTCTTTAGGATGAAATTGAAAGAAGATGGACTTTTTCTTGCGGCCATAAAGAGAGGAAATAAAAAGAATAGATGAAGATTGTCACTACTATAATCAGGCAAGTTTGTAAATGCAACTTTTATCCTAAATTCTGCTTTATAGCCTAGTCCTAAGGTTTGACATTTTTATGCAAATCATTATGTACGCCTTACTAATTTATCTAAATGATAGCCTAAGCTCGTGAAATCTACAAAAATACCATTTATATCTAGAGAGCAATCTTATTTTCAGTCTAGGTTTTTGTCAGAGTATCTTTGGTATGGTATTTTGGTTTTAATATTTGTATTTTTTTTGGTCAATGGTTTGGTAAAAAGTGGCCGGCACTTTGTAGAGTCATGGTTTGGGGGAAGTAAAAGTTATGCGGTAGGTCAGACAGTTCAATTAGAAGGTGAATTGGGTGAGAGTTTGGGAAACGGTCTACTTGAGTTTAAACAAGGAAATGAACTGAGTCGGGGCGTAAAAAGCAAGGTAATTGATTTGAGCAAATATCAGGGGAAAAGTATTTTACAGGGCATGATAGCTGATGCCATGAACGATGGTAGATATATTGTGGATGTTTCCAGGGTATATCAGGTTATTGATACAACTAAGCCAAATCTTTTGACTAAATATTATGATATAGGTTTGTGACTGTATGTAGATGTGTCAGATGATGAAAATTATTTTGTAGATATGGATACAGCTGGTTCATTACTCATCAAAGACATCAGAATATTTCGTCCTACTATGAAAATTACTCAGTTTTGGTGTGACGATAAACTCGTAGAAAATGATTGCGATAAGATCTTACAAGATGCTGAAAGAAGATGAAAGTATGATAATTTCATTTCACTCAATGGCTTAAAGTACATAAAGTTGGCTGATGGGAATTGGTTTGTGGATGATAAGCAGGGAAGATGATATCGTATCGTGGTTACTAATGATAAGGCAATGTACTACTTGAGTAGATTTGTCTTTTTGTTGGATAAACAATATATAAGCTGAAAAATTTATGATAGATTAGATACCTTGTGTAAAGACAATGAACTTACTATGACCTTAGCAGAATCTTTTGAACTAAAAACCCTCAATAACAACTGGTTTGCTATTATTAAGGGTAAAGATGCAAAATGATCTCCTGTGCAGTGTGAGATATTTCTTGATGATAGCAGTAAACAAAACTTAGATTTGCAATTGGCAAATATGCTGCCTTTATAGACCTATTGTTTTTCTTCAACAGTCCCTCAAGAAAGAGTAAAGAAGAGTTCAAAGTCTATCGCTTTGGGATGATTTTTTTCCAAGAATGATCCATAATTAAGAGTCCCACTTATTCTTACTTTTCATTCATTTGTGAGTGCAACATCTAAGTATAATCCATCTATGAGCTCTCTATCTTCTCCTCTTAGGTCTGCTCCATCAGACAATAAATTTATAACTACTCCAGTTGGATTGACTGAAACACGTTCTC
>CAZLWR010000051.1:0-3431 GCA_964563595.1 uncultured Candidatus Peribacteria bacterium
AATCCAATCGCAAATTGATCAAACGCAGCTCGATGATACTTTTGATGAAAAAGGCGAAGTTATTGAAGTAAAAGATGGAGTAGCCACCATTTCAGGCCTTGGAAAGGCGAAGTTTTCCGAAATTATCGAATTTGAATCCGGACTCAAAGGATTGGTATTGGACTTGGCTAAAGATAGCGTAGGTACGCTTATTCTTGGACCTGTTGATCAAGTAAAACTAGGTATGATCGCAAAGTCTACCGGTAAAGTATTTTCTATCGGTGTGGGAGAAGGATATTTGGGAAGAGTAGTAGACTCTTTGGCTGAACCTATTGATGGTTTGGGCGACATCAAAACTAAAGAAATATATCCAGTGGAAAGGATAGCACCTGGAGTTATGACTCGTAAATCAGTTCATCAACCATTACAGACAGGAATCAAGGCCATCGATGCTATGATACCAATTGGAAAGTGACAAAGAGAATTGATAATCTGAGATAGACAAACGGGTAAAACGACTATAGCCATTGACACTATTATCAATCAAAAAACAGAAAACGTGAAGTGTGTTTACGTTGCCATTGGACAAAAAGAAAACAAAATTAGAAGAATAGTCGAAGAGCTCAAAGAAAAAGGTGCAATGGATTACACTGTTGTGGTCAACGCCCCAGCGAGTGCTCCAGCAGTAATGCAATATCTTGCCCCTTATATCGGCATTACTATTGCAGAATACTTTTTATACAATGGTCAGGATGCTCTGATTATTTATGATGATCTCACCAAACACGCAAACGCCTATAGAGAAATATCACTCTTATTGAGAAGGCCACCGGGAAGAGAAGCGTATCCGGGAGACGTATTTTACGTACACTCCAAATTACTCGAAAGATCTGCAAAACTCAACGAAGACTATGGTTTGGGTTCATGCACGGCCCTGCCTATTATAGAAACACAAGCAAACGATATTTCAGCTTATATTGCTACCAATGTTATTTCTATTACTGACGGTCAGATATTTTTAGAAACAGATCTTTTCAATTCTGGTATTAGACCGGCGGTTAACGTAGGACAATCTGTATCCAGGGTTGGAGGATCCGCTCAAACCAAACTAGTCAAAAAAGTAGCCTCTAAACTAAAACTAGAACTTGCCTATTTCCGTGAACTACAGGCATTTGCGCAGTTCGCATCGGACTTAGACGAAAGTACTAGAAAAAGAATTGATAGAGGAGGTATTATGGTAGAACTTCTTAAACAACCAAATGGTCAACCACTAAGTTTCTACAAGCAAGCTAGCGTATTATACGCAGGAATCAATGGATATTTAGATAAGCTGAGTATCGAAAAAGTAAAAACGTTCGAAAATGCTCTATATGAGAAACTCGATAGTTCTTACTCAGAGCTTACCAAACAAATGCAAGAAAAAAAAGAACTTACCAAAGAAATTGAAGACGGCATCAAAGACGTAATAGAAGAGGTAATAAGCGAACTCATATAACATGAGTATTTACACCTATCTACATGTATGCAACTTAGCATCGTCGGAACCGTAGACCCCTACAAAAATTCATTTAATATAGCAGCAATATTGCTCCTGTCTGCTCTAGTTGTTTTCTGGCTGGCCATATACATACAAAAATACAGAAACAAACCAAGGTTGCTTTTACATCATCATCTAGGCGTCTGGACATTGAAAAATAGTTGAAAAAGAACCCTTGCTCAAGGGGAAATATATCTTAGCAAAGTCGTTTACAATGCCGATAAGCTTAAATTAGTTACACAGCATTTGCAAACATCTTCCAAGGCTGGAGAATTAGCATGAGAAGTGAAAAAGTGAGTTCCGAAAGTTGGTGATAAACACCATATTCCATCCATACCAGCCCATGGATCACTCGTTATCAATGAAATACTGCTACACGGACACCACTCACTCATAACGGACAAAGAAATAAGCAACTGAATACTTGAAGCTATATCATCTATTGAAATACTCATTAGCGGTAAGAACTACAAAGAAGTATTATCATTTCGTAGATAAAATTTACCTCACTCCTAGAATTATGTTCTCCAAACTCAATTATATTATCATTTGTACACTGGCAGCATTTATTGCTACTATGGCGATATATCCTCTAGTCATACAAATTCTGAGAAAAATGAAATTGGGTATTACCAACCGCGAAGAGGCAGTAACCTGAGAAAAAGCAACAATTTTCAATGAACTTCACAAAAAGAAAAATGGGACTCCCACCATGGGGGGTGTTGTGTTTTTTGCAGTTATGGCACTCATGATTTGATGATCATGGCTGGCCGCACATTATGGCTATATTAATCACACACTTGTTTCTAGACAAGAGACTTATATCATACTTTTTGCTTTTTTCGGTATGGGTATACTAGGCCTTATAGACGATTTTATCAAACTCAAGGGCATAACAAAATCCAATGGACTAGGAGCAAAATTTAAATTGATCTATATGATCGGTTGTGCATTGTTTATATCTTATCGATTCAATCTCAAACTAGGCGTAAATACCATCGACCTACGACCCATACCCCATGTTCTCAATCTTGGAAGACAGGTTATAGAACTTTTTGGGACAAGCTATGAGTTTTCTATAGGATACGTACTCATCACTTTTTTTCTCACCATAAGTATCGTGAATGCCATTAATATTACCGATGGCCTTGATGGACTTATGAGCGGCATGATGCTTATTGTACTTGCAGTAATCGGAGTCATTACTTTTTATCTCAATTGGTATCTCGCTACAGCGGTAGTTGGAATTGTTATGGGAATTTTATCTGGTTATCTTTGGTTTAATATTAATCCGGCACAAATCTTTATGGGAGATAGTTGATCACTGGCTTTGGGGGGTCTTATTTCAACGCTGGTGTACCTCATCTCTATAAAAATAGGCTTCTTAGTACCATTCTTAGTGCTCTTTACTATTTTTCGGTGCGAAGTATGATCAAGTCTCCTGCAAATTACTCGAAAAAAGGTATTCAAACATAAGCTATTTCTCATCGCCCCTCTACATCATTTGTTTGAAAAGATGTGATATCCTGAAACAAATATTGTCATGAGGTTTTGGCTAGTACAATGAGCTATTGCTATGGTTGTTACGATTGCGATGGTATATCAGTTTATTAGTTAACAAGAATAGATCACAAAATAATCAGATTATATTTTATTTTAAATCATATAAACAAGGATGGACTTTAACGAATTCACAAAAGAACTGGATAAAGTAATTACTTATTTGGAAGAACAGTTTGCCTGATTGCAGGTAGGAAAAGCCAATCCTAGGCTTATAGAAAACTTGGATGTGTACGTGCACAGTTACGGAAGCGAAATGAAAATCAGTGCACTCGCGAGCGTCGGTGTTATAGATGCTCAAACACTAAGAATAGAAGCACGGGATAAAGCAGTACTGGGAGATATAGATAAAGGA
>CAZLWR010000051.1:3441-4681 GCA_964563595.1 uncultured Candidatus Peribacteria bacterium
CGACGGCTGGACCAACGTGTTTCAGGTCCCCGGCAAGCGCACGACCGGCACCGCGGCGCAAACCTACGCCATCACCGGTCCCGGATGGAAAGGCACGCTTCCGGCCGGGGTAAAGGAATACAAGTCGCCAATCTAGGTCTCAATCCTACCAATATGGGAGAGCATTTATTACTCAAGTTCCCAATCCTTACTACAGAAAGAAGACAACAACTACAAAAGGTCGCTTCAGGGTATGGTGAAGAAGCGAAAATATCAGTTAGAAATATTAGACACGATCACCTCAATAGCATCAAAAGACAATTTGAAGCAAAAGAGATCTCAGAGACCGAAAAAGGTTCTTGGGAGAAGAGAATTGATGATATTGTGAAAGATTACAACAAAACTATAGAGACCGAAGTGAAAGCAAAGCAAGAAGAAATGATGAAAATATAGAAAAACAGACCATCTATAATCGGAAGTCTAGACTCAATCTTTCTTCGAAACTAATTTTAATTTGCCCCTAAGAACACAATGATACACAAGCTTATTATTATCTGATCGGGACCAGCTGGACACACGGCCGCCATTTACGCAGCGAGATCGGCACTAGAGCCACTTATGTTTGAATGATTTTTGGCCGGTGGGATTGCAGCCTGAGGGCAATTGACTACGACAACCGAGGTAGAGAATTTTCCTGGTTTTCCTGATGGCATACAGTGACCCGAACTCATGGAACGCATGAGAGAACAGACCTTGCACAACGGCGTGACCATACTGAGCCAAACAGTAGACACAGTTGATCTAAATTCCAAACCCTACAAAGTCTATTCTAACGGAACTGAATACTTGACCCACAGCATTATTATCGCAACAGGTGCCACTGCCAAGAAATTAGACGTTCCTGGTCTCGATATATATCGAAACAATGGCGTTAGTGGTTGTGCTATCTGTGACGGTGCTTTACCTATTTTTCGTAACAAAGATCTTCTTGTAGTAGGTTGAGGAGATGTCGCTATGGAAGAAGCATTGCATCTGAGCAAGTTTGGTAGTAAAGTGACCATTATACATCGTAGAGATGAGTTCCGTGCTAGCAAGGCTATGCAAGAAAAAGTGTTCGCTAACCCAAAGATCGAGATACTATGGAATACAGAACTTGTAGAACTTTGAGGTGATGGAGATCTTTTACAACATGCTACGATAATAAATAATCAGACCCAGGAAAAGCAAACACTTGCCGTTGGAGGGCTCTTTTTTGCCATTG
>CAZLWR010000052.1:0-4482 GCA_964563595.1 uncultured Candidatus Peribacteria bacterium
AGTGTGGAGATTTAGCCTTGAGCTCGACATCGCAAGAATCCATTCTTCGTGTCATTGTCAAAGACTATATAATGAAACTTAGTATCTTGCCTTTGGGTCATGAGACTGAGAAAGACTTATGTGCACAGGCTTTGGGTGTTTTATTGGGTAGTGTGCACAATGATGTTTCGTTGGATGATTTGTCAGATGCGGTAGACGCAGCAGTAGTTATCCTAAACAGGCTCAGTGTTCCACAGTATGGTTTTTTAATTGCATTAAAAAGTAAACTTTTGAATGTCAAAAAGTCTTTTAATATTGGACTCATTAAAGACCCAGAATTTACTAGAGAAAAAAGAGCTATAGTAGAAAGATTATCTGCTTTGATTGCACAGGCTAGATATAGCGTATATCGTATCCAAGAAAAATAATTATCTTCTGAGAATGGCAATTGCTAACAATCCCAAAAAGTGAAATATATAGACTCGCACTGCATATTGACTAAATAAGAGCACAAATCTATCTCGTAGGAAATTGATACGGATACTGAAGTTGTGTTTACTCAATTTCCATAGTCAGATTATATTTATGATTCGTAAGACATAAACGATATTTCGTTGGTTTTGGGTAAAAGGAAAATCATGGTTGATGAGATAGAGTCATCAAAAGTAACATACCAGTGGTATTCGTATGAGCAATCGCCATGTACGATATTGTCTAATCATTCTCCCCACAATGGCTATGCACAAAACCATACTTCCATATTCTACAGCTTGTTTTGTAGTAGGTATAAGTAGTAAGCATATGATTATCAATATAGTCCACCCCACAAAAGCGATAGTTTTTTTGAGCACCAATACAGACATAAGCTGATCAACAATCCAATTACTTTTACGTAATAGTCGTTCTCCTGCACTGGGTAGCCGCCCCATAAGAAACTTGACGATGATAGCAGCTGGAAGGATATTGAGTTGCCGGAAATCGTAACCATGTACGTAACTTAGATATCGTAATGCTCATTGTACAAATACGGCTGCGATCATCAGAGATCGTGATATGTTGCGTGAAGTGTTTCGTCCAATCAAGAGAAAAAATAAAGGAAATGCCATTCTTCCTATAACTCTAAACCGTAATTCTCCCGGATAAAGGAAATAGCCTATATGATCTATAATCATCACAAGGATAGCTAATATCTTGAGATAATCATACAGATTGGGACGAGAAGTACTCACAGTAAATGAGATAAGAAAGTAAAAATAATTGTTTACTGGCTATTGATTTGGATCCCTGTCGATCGTAAGTGTATTTTATTTGGATTGGCATAGTGTGCTTTCATTCATTTGGGACAGTAGAGTATATCCCCCAGAATATGATGACCGATGCTTGCAGTATGAAGTCTAATTTGATGACGAACTCCTTTTTGTATGATTACTTTGCAGCTCGTATAATTATGGATTCAGTCATAGTAATAAGGTATAATCTGAGTATGTACCTGGTGTGGTTTATCTCTTCCTAATTTGGGATCCGCAGTCATTCTACTGGCATCGGAATAATGATGATAGATCGGGGTATCTATTTCTATCGCTCAGTTTATATCATCAATCTTCCCATACAGATCAGCATAATATATTTTCTGGACCGCTCCGATTTCTTGGAGTTGTTTATAATCCGTATATATTTCTGGTGTTTTTGCAAAAAAAAGTAAGCCTCCCGTGAGGTTATCTAAGCGATTGACCATGCCAAATTCATTGTTTTCTTTTCATCGTATCTGCTGTAATTGTTGGATTGGTTTATCGACTCTGCTTATTAAAACATCCAAAAATGACTCTTGTTTACCAAAGGTACTGGCTATACCATGAGGTTTCCAGACATAGTAAAAGTAGTCATTTTCGTATCGTAGGGGACTTTGTTGCATCGGTTTATGGTGAAACTTGTTGTTTGGATTTTTCTACGCTTTCGTAGCTTTCTATATAATCATATAACTTGATGTTCGCGATTCCCTGATTAGTGAGCACATATAATTGTGGTTTAGTGCTGTCGCTTACTGCAACATCAATTACTTGTCTTTGTGGTAGCTGAAGAGCGAAGAAGTATTTGAGTGTGTAATTATGCTTGCTCGCATCAGACGCTTTTGATGGTGTGGATTTATAAACAATAAGCATGCTCTTGTTCGGCTCAAATAGATAGACTAATGAGCTATCTGCATAAGAGACAATCTTCATTCCACTACCGGCACCTCCATAGAGTTCTTTTCCTCATTGAATAGGAACTTTCCTGTTTAGACTGTTGGTTCCGTCTCTTCGTAATTGATAGAGGGTTTGATCTTTATTGGATCGCAATAAGAACGTTCCATCTATAGTCATATTACTTATGCTCGTAATAGCAGTTCCTGATTGCAAGGTATAAGGTATAGCTGGTTTGAATATTTCTCTGTTACCAGGTGAAAGTGGGTATCTCATGACAAAGGTACCTTCAGCATTGAATACTGGATTGCTGATCAAGGTATAGAGATTGCTTCCAAAGGTAGCCAGTTGAGTGATATTTTGCTCAAACGCACCAGAAGTTACCGCTGCTGCCTGGATACTTTGTTTTGTCAGATTATAAATAGTGTTTGTATTATCAAAACATAACAAACCATTGAGCTGTAGATTTGATGTACATCCAATTAATTTCGTTTCTAATCCTACTTTCTGTATAACTCATCTGATTTCACTGCTTGATACACCAAGCATAACTCCAGCCGTACCTCATATATTGAGTTGTTTGCCTGCATGCAAACTGATAGGCGTACCCAAATCTAATAAGTCTGTGCTATTGAAGCTGATAAGTCGATCATCAAGTTGTTCTACCGATTCTATATTGAATCATTGCTGATATTCCGCTTGAAGCATATTTTTGAGTTGTTTGATGTCTAGTGGTAGTTTACCTTGGCTTTCCAAAGCAATAATTTTATTTTCGAGATTTTTGTACATATTGTACTTTTCTGGCACGGTAGGATCTAAGGCTTTGAATTCTTCTATTTCTTTTTGTAGTCCAGCTAGTGAAAAGTAGTCTTGTGTTTTGTCATCTGTTGTTCCGATTCTTACTCCGTTACTAGTTTGTAAGAAGTTGGCCACGAGTAAGCCTACGAGTCAGCATATCAATAATCAAAATAAGCTAATACTGATGACATATCTTCTTTTCTTAAACCGATAACCGATATGATCAATATAATCCGATGCAGATTGATTTTTTTGTATACCGAGTATTTGTTCATCAAACTTTACAGAATCCATGCTGATTACACCTATGGTTTTCATGCTTGTTCTTTCAGATAACATCTCTTCGATAATCTGAATAAGTGTTCTGTCATCTGTCCCATTGAGTTCTCCTATGTAATGAAAATCTTCTGGATCCGCGAAATAACTAATGTTATTTCCAAAATACACAATTTCATCGCCACTGTTGAGATCTCCTTCAATGAGCTCTGCAAATAGGTCTATTTTTTTGTTGCTGGTGGCATCGTTGTGCAGAGAGTAGTACAGTGTCCCTTTGCGGAAAATAGTCAATGAACTGTCCCCAATGAGTGAACAAACATAATAATTATCCATAAAGAACTCAATCAGTCCTCTAATCTCTATTTTTTCGAATAATCTGAGCTTCTCTGCAAATACAGCAAATTTGGAGTTGAGCTCTTGTAATGCGAGTTCAAAATAAGACTTGAATTTAATAACAGAAAATTTGGCATTGTTTACTTCTATAGCGAGTTCTTCCAGGGTTTCTTTGATGAGATTCTCTTGATACTGAGCATATTCATCATAATAAAAAATGATCTCTGCTTTGAGCACCAATCAATTATCAAACTCTTGATAATAACTATAGTTGGATTGTGTATTATCAGTATATAATTGTTTTTTGCTATATAATTTCATTTATCAAAAATGCTGCCATTAAATGGTTTTTTCCTACTATCTACATAAAAAAAAACAATAATCAACTTGAAAATGGGTGATTTTTTGATATTTACAGAGCCACTTGCTAAAGTCAAGGGCTAGTAGTTACATAAAGATGAATAGTTACGAATTATTATGGCAATGTAGCTCAGATGGTTAGAGCACAGCTCTCATAAGGCTGGGGTCGGCGGTTCAATTCTGCCCATTGCTAGTTTGTATTTTTTTTGGGTTTATAGCTCAGTTGGTAGAGCACAGGACTCTTAATCCTTTGGTCCAGGGTTCGAATCCCTGTAAACCCAAAATACAATTCTCATAAGCTAAAATTTATTATAACTCAGTTGGTACTCAGCCATTGGCCGAGTTAATCCTTTGGTCTCCCGATCAATCGGGATAAATTTACTCTCATTTTCTCAATCATATGATTGAGATTTTTTTATAGATCTTTCAGTGATAAACTCTTATAAGCTCAAAAATTCGTTTACTGGATACAGGGAATCGCTGAGGTTTACTAGGTCGAAGCCGGAATTATCAAAATGTTCTTTTTTCGTCTCTTCAGTTAATAATCCGCATGACA
>CAZLWR010000053.1:0-4480 GCA_964563595.1 uncultured Candidatus Peribacteria bacterium
TATGTTTTTGGTGAACCATGATCGCTTGTCTTTTAATAGATTACTATTGCTCTATGATACGTATATTCTTCAAACTTTGCAAACTTTTACCGTTGAACTCTTGCATATAAAGGACGTAATAGCGACATTCATGTATCAGATCATTGTAGTCTTTCTTGAAGTACTTCCCGAAGATATCTGAAATTAGCTTTGTATTTATCATCATTCACATAATTGTTTTCAATGGCTCCTGAAAAAAGTGCATGCAAAAAGTAATCTTTTTGATACTTTAAGAATTGTTTACAATCTTCAGAATTGTAGCCTAGTATAAACTTGATTGTTCTTCCGTTGAGAAGGTATGACTCGTTTTTAATAATCTTATCAAGATCATAGAGCGTTTTGACATATGCATGATTGATATAGTCTTCTATGGTTGGGTCAAGTTCCGGATTTACTACCTGTGCAAAGTATAAAAACGTAACATCATCATCCACCTCATTTTCTCTCAATAGCTTTGTCATAATTTTTTCGTGTGTTCAGGTTATTCTTACATCATCTACACACAATAATATTTTATCCTTTGTGAACTTTGCATCGATATATTGGGTATCTTGCTTGAGGGCTGCCATTCTTTGTTCTGCATTCATTTTAGAGAAATCTTCATTGTAAGTAAGTTCTCTATATACTCTTGCTTCCAAGCTTGGTGGTTTTTTTTGTTCGAAAAGATAATAATTTATTCTCTGTTTGAAATAATCCATCAATGCTACTGCAGATGGTGGTACATTTTGATAAGGACTTGGCATAATAACAACCGGCTTATCAATTTTTCTATACTTAAAATCATTGTGTATAAATAACGCTGCAAGCTCATAGCCATACTTTCTTGCAATATCTTTGCACCCATATTTGAACCTGCTGTACTCCTTGGGATTAAAAGTAAGGCTATCTCTGTCTTTGATATAATGTGCTGCGAAATCTTTAATGATATCAGCCATTGTACTATTTAATAAGCGAATTAAATGGTCTTTCAGGTGTATTAATCAAAATAGCCTGAAATCAATATCTTGCTGCCCCCGCAACATCAGCTTTAGGATTGTCTCCTACATGAGCTACATGTACTTTTTCAACCTCTCTTTGATGAAGCTTGTTTGTATGAGTATGAATAAGCTGAAATGCTTGGCGACTTGGTTTCGCGATCCCTATTTCATCAGAATATAGCTTAAAATCAAAACATTCTTCTATTTCATGTAATTTTAGTAATTTAGTAAGGGTTGAACCGGTAGTTAGTCAAGTATTACTTAATATACTCATCGTAAGTCAGTCGTTTCTTAGTGTATAGAGTACCTCTCTTACTGAGTTATCATATAATTGTGGTGGATGTTCAAGAAACAACTTTTCACGATCTGCGTAATATTCGTCATAGAGTTCTCTGTTGAATGTCCCCATAGTTTTCAAAAGTATATAACCAAATAATCTATAAGATCCTATATCTTCTCATGACTCGTTCGCCATTTCATCGCAATATCGTTTCATATCATTGAGATATGCTTGGATTTGTTCTTTAGAAAGACCTTTTGTGTTATACTTACTGTGCATCATATCCAGATGAACATTTCTGAATGTGGTTGATGCTTTGATGAGTGTTTTCCAAATATCAAATGACACATGACTAATCTTTTCCGGTTGGATTAATCCTTGGGGACTGAGGGCAGTGTTCATAGGGTTCATGGTATTGTATTAATTTTTTTAAATAATATTCTTGTTGTAAGTATTTTAATACATAAGTCAATAGTATTTACACTAAAGTAATGATAGCATCATGAAGACTTTTCTTGATGATAGAATATAATCTGATTTTTAATGCGGTTTGAAGCCCTGGGATAAAACCAGGGCTTCGGGGTAATGTAGTGTTTGTTCAGGGTAATTTTTCAACACCCCTTTTAGGCTTCGATCTCTTCGGCCACCGGCTCGGCCAATTCGGCGGTCGTGGAGTGGCCGGTTTTTTTAGTGCTGAAGAATACCGGCCAGAAGAAGATTACGAGCGTGAGCGCGGAGGTGCCCCATTCTACGACATGTCCTTCCATGATGTGGGCAAACGTGCTTTCCGGTGAAAAGTGGGTAACGGCGGACAAGCAAAGTTTAATCCCGAGGAGGGCAATAACATAGAAGGCCGATGTTTCGAGTCCCGGATATTTCTCCATGAGTCTCACGAACCCGACGGCTACGAAGCGCATGGCCAAGATGCCGATGAAGACACCGACCCAGACCACCCAGATTTTGGGCGACATGGCTGCCGCGGCGAGGACATTATCGATGGAGAATGCCAGATCGGCGAATTCGACGGCGACGATGGTCGCCCAGAAGAGGCCAATGCGCTTGGCAAGCCAACCGGCGGCGGCACGTTCGTCGTGTGGTAGATCGTCGTCGGTGGTCGCTGTCCGCTTGGCTTTGAAGAACTCGTACGCCAGGTACAGCAAATACACTCCTCCGGCGACCTTCAGCCACCATACTTTCATCAGGAAGCTGGCGATCAGCAAACATGCCCCGCGAAGGATGTAGGCACCGGCGATACCCCATTTGAGAGCCTTGCCGCGTTGATGTTCGGGCAGTTTTTGGACCATGACTGCCAATACTGCGGCGTTGTCCACGCTGAGGAGACCCTCGATGAGGATCAGGTTAAAGATGACCAAAAGGTCTTGTAACTCCATAATAAGTGGTTGATTTTAGTAATGACACATAAAAGAACTTCATTATTTCTTGTCATTCAATTTCTGAAACAGATAGTGAATAACTTTTATACTAATAAACTTTATCGCTAATAAGTCAAGTGAAAATAATACCATTAGAGAATGAGCGTCAGTTTATTGACTTTTCTAAATCTATTGACATTTATGACTAAATATATATTTATCATATCATATTTAATTTGTCAATTATTGAAATGTACTGAGCAGTGACATGTAGTGCAAAAGGTATTTATGCTCCAGGATTATGAAATATCGCAGAGACAATTGAAGTTCCAGTTGCGGTGAATTATTATAGTAAAAGACCTGCTAAGGCAGTCAATAAGGAAAACTTACCTGAAGACAATAAGCAAAGATACTATAGAGAAATTAGTGAGCTTATGCAGTCAACTAAAACAGCATGAGCGGAGTATCAAGAATATGACGAACTACTACCACTAAAAACTTGGTCAAGATTGATACCAAGACAATCGGAGCTGGGTTGGACTTATCGAAGAAATACAGGTAAGTATAGCCATCAACAAAAGTCCAATAAGAACTTTCGAGTCAGGCGTATTCATAGAGCCGAAAGACAAATTAGAAAACAAGAAACAAAACAATATATGAGCGCCATAAATGCAGCTATTAACTAACACTCGCAATCAATATACTCTTCCTTTTGGGAAGTAAGATGCCTTCGCTCCAATCATGATAATCTGGAATCAAGAAAGTTTCAGATTATTTTTTTATATTCATTTTCTGCATCACTTGAGTCTTTAGCCTTGAGCTTTCCGCCTTGAGCTTTGATGTCGTCCCTTATTTTCTGATAATCTCGTTTATCAAAGTTGGCATTTTTTATTCTGAGATCTTTTTTGGCATGTTCATAACAAGCCTTAGAACAAAATCCTAGATGTTTACGATAGTTATTCGCTTTACAAATAATGCGTGCATTACAAGGGGAATAGCGGCAATTTTCAATATGATCAGTGAGTTCGTTTGTGTAAATGCATCTTCAAATACTGGTATGTGTTTTACTATCTCCTACGTGCGTACTTACTCTCCCGTCAAAGGTGTATAAATTACCAAGTCGGTTACCGTCGTTATAGGTATTGATGTACTTTACGATACCTCATTCAATACTATAAAAATTATCCAAGCCATTTTTGTGGAGCATAACAGCAAGCTTTTCGCATCTAATGCCTCCCGTACAGTACATGATAACTTGCTTGCCTGCAAATCTCGTTTTGTATATTTTGATCAATGTATGCATTTCACGGAAATTGACGGTACCAGAGGGAATAGCATATTTGTAGTGACCGAGTTTATACTCATAACTATTACGCATGTCCAGCATCACAATATGATCACTTGGTTTCCCTTGTAGATGCATTTCTTTACCCACTACTCCGAGTTGTATCTCGGTCTCTTGATCCCGATTATCAATGATATGCTTCACTTGCTCTATACTGTCTTCTTGTCTATAAGTAGCTACCTCTTGTGGGGTAACCGGATAGTCTAGTGCAACAATTTCATCACGATATTTACATATCATTTTATCAAAATAATAGTCATCAACTTTTGTGGCTTTGCTATCTATATCAGGAATATGTTGATAATATGGTTTGGAAGCTAAATATAATTTATAAGCTGAAATTTGTCATGCATTCCCGGTCAATGTTGCAGAAATCCCTTCAGGTCAGATATAAATCCTACCTTTCATTCCTATATCTGTACAAAACTTTCCGTGTTCTGCCACATGGGCTTGAATATCTGGAATC
>CAZLWR010000054.1:0-4464 GCA_964563595.1 uncultured Candidatus Peribacteria bacterium
AAATTGTCAGGGTCGGAGGATCGAGAATATCGGCCACCATTCATTTCGTGCATGGTGCGAAACAATACTTTCAGATTATATCTTTTTACATCTCTAAAAAACGCAGTATATTGCTCATCGAATCATCCTTTTGCGACTTGTTGGGCACTGAGATTCTCGGGTGATAAACTTATATGATAAACCCTTCCTGTTCCTAGTTTTTCAGCAATATTTTTTACTACCATGCTGCCTTGCAGCATATAGTCATCTAGTACAAAAGCGACAATAGGAAATTTGAACCCTATGTTGTTTTCATTATCCAGTATTTCTTGAACTGTTTTTGATTGAGAAAAGATCCCTAAACTATAACTAAAGGCTGAAGGCAGGACACTCAAGCTGCTTACCATGAGAAATAGTCACAGCAAAATCCTTGATGTAAGATGTTTCATGAGTGGACAGGAGCAACATGAATTGAATAACTACAACAAATAACTATTTTAAGTTCAATTAGAAAATGAAAACAGCATAAAATTCATAAATAACAACTTATAATTCATGATTTCGATTTTTGATCAAGAGGCTCTTGCTAAGCGATTGGAGGAGAATAATATCCCCAAATTTCGTATGAAGCAGATTTATACTGAGATTTTTTCTCATAGTATTATTGATTTTCAAGAAATTACTACTTTGCCTTTGGACTTAAGAACGAAGTTGGCTGAATCATTTCAGATTATTCCTTTTTCTGTAGATAGCGTTCATGACAATCCTGACAGTACCAAAATCGGTTTTCAGCTATCTACGGGAAGTATTCTTGAAACCGTTGTTATGTATCATTACCATCAGAGAGAAATCCATAATTCACATCCTGATGACCATAGGAAAGAGAAATTCCTCAATAGAGTGACTATCTGTATTAGCTCCCAGGTTGGCTGCCCGGTTGGATGCATATTTTGTGTAACAGGTAAGCTGTGATTTGGTAAGAATTTGGACTATAGCGAAATGATAGCACAAATTGTGCGAGTTAATCACTATCTTAAGGAAAAGCTAGGAAAAAAAGAAGATGGAACCCGACGAAAGATAAGAAATGTAGTATTCATGGGGATGGGGGAGCCCTTGTTGAATTATGATAATGTGAAAATAAGCCTGGATTATATGTTGAAACAAGAATATCTGAGTTTGAGCAAAAGACATGTGACTATCTCTACATCGGGCATTATACCATGAATCGATAGGCTAATTGCAGACGGCGTAGATTGTATGCTGGCCCTAAGCTTGCATTCTCCCAATCAGGAACTAAGAGAAAAACTGATACCGACCATTGCGAAATGATATACTCTTGATAAATTAATGGAGGCTATCGATAGGTATGAAGCTGCAACAGGGAATAGAATTTTCTATGAATATATTATGATAAAGGATATGACTGACTTGCCAGAATTGGCTTATGAACTTGCGGAGTTATTGAAAGCGAGGAATAGTCATGTGAATCTTATACCCTACAATCCCAATCCTGCAATGCCGGACTTGGAAGAATCTACTACTGAGTCAATACTTGCCTTTAGAGACGTCTTGGAACGCCATGGCCTTACCGTGACCGCTAGAATTAATCGTGGAAGGAAGATAAAAGGAGCATGTGGTCAATTGGGTTATGAGAAAGTCAGTAAGGGGGAAAAAGTTGTATTTGAAGGGAGAAAGAAGTAGTTTTTATTTACCTACGTTAATGAACCGATACAAACTCAAGTCTCGGATAAAAAGATATGGTCCATCAGAGTTATTATGAACTTTGGGGGCTTTGATAGGAGGGTATGGCGGTTTTTATATCACTTGAAATCAGGCTATCGCAAGTTTTGCAGCGGCTTGGATGGAAAACGTATGATATTATGGTTATACAATCTGGCAAGAAAGCAGAGAGCAAGCGACTTTGGGGAGACAGGGCTGGAAAAGATTTATATGAACGGTGCAAGACATTGTTACTGAGTTTGGCTTTAGTGAGTTAGTGGATAGTCTACTGATAAGACCTGGGCTGATGTATTTAGCAACCAGTTATATAGCACCTTATGGAGTTTGATTGTTAGTGTGAAAGTTTTTAGCTGATATCGTGTTTTATATTCCTACTACCTATTTCTATCAAAAGACTCTTAAGAGGGATATCGATACGTTCTTGGAAAAGATAGAAGATAGGGTTTGATAATATGCTTAAGTAAGTTAGAGATGATATTTATCAGATTATTTTTTATAATGAATAATAATCAGACAAATAAGCAACATTGGCATGCTCTAACTCCAGAGGAAGAAAGGGTTATAATACATAAAGATACAGAATATCCTGGGACAGGGGAGCTACTGAATGAAACAAGAAATGGAACTTTCATATGTCGTCGTTGTGATAGTCCTTTATATAGAAGTTTTGATAAGTTTGATGCTCATTGCGGTCGACCAAGTTTTGATGATGCTATACCGGGCAGAGTAAAATGGGTAGATGATGAAGATGGTAGCCGTACTGAGGTTGTTTGTGCGAACTGTGCTGCACATTTGGGACATGTTTTTGTGGGTGAGCAGATGACAGAAAAAAATACAAGACATTGTGTTAATTCGATTAGTATGAAATTCATACCGGAGGTTTTACCAGAACTAGTGACTGAAGTTATCTATTTTGGCGGATGATGTTTTTGGTGCATAGAAGCGGTCTTTCAAAGACTTAGGGGAGTGTTGGAGGTACAGTCAGGTTATATGGGCGGTAAAAGACAATTCCCTAGCTATGAGCAAGTAGTTACCGGTGTTAGCGGTCATATCGAAGTGGTAAAAGTTATATTTGATCCGACTATTATTACTTTAGATATATTATTGTCGGTATTTTTTGTGTCTCATGACCCAACAAGTCTTGATAAGCAGTGACATGACACTGGTGAACAATACAAGTCCGTTATTTTCTATACAAACTCTGAGCAAGAACACATCATTCAGGCCAAAATCAGATCGTTAGAAAATGATCATATATATGAAGAGCCTATTGTAACAAGCATTCGCCCTGCAGAGGTGTTTTATATTGCAGAGTGATATCATCAGGATTTTTATAATCAGCATGAAAACAAACCTTATTGTCAGATAGTTATCAATCCAAAAATCAAGAAATTGAGAGAAAGCTTTGCTGAGCGATTGAAAGATGATAATTAATAACCCTTTTGACCAAACATACTCCGAGCGTTACTCATTCAGAATATAATTGATTTGAGTATATTATTTGCTGGTGTTCGATCAATAAGTCGTTTTCTTTTTTGGGAAAAGATCTCTGTTAACATGGGGTCGCATACTCCGAAGTGTCTTTGAACTGCAAATTCTCCGCATGCCGCAGCTCGTGGCAGCCCTGCACATCCCAATACCCATACATGATTTGTGTGATGCTCGCAGGTATCAATTATAGGCATAAGGTCTTTTGTTACCTGAATTCTTCCTGATCGATAATCACTAAATCTAACGCCTTTGAGTGTTGGAAATTCTTTCTTGAACCGGTCAATTGCTCATCCAATTGCTCATTCATATTGAATATCTCGCGGTAGAAAAGAACTTACCAAATTACCACCTCCTAATATTATTCTATTTCCTTCGATGATACGGTAATAACTAAAAACAAGTTTGGTATCTCGGCACATATAATTATCTTTTGGCATAATTGCCCTGATTTGTGCTTCTAACAGTGGTTCGCTTACTGTGATAAAATTGGTGACACCAAAAAGTAACTTTGCTTTTTCTTCAGATAACTTTGAACTTACTTTTCCAGGAGACAAAAAACAATGTTGAAAATGAATTGTTCCGCAGTTGCTTATGGCCTCGTGTTCTTTGAGGTCATCTATTTCAGTGAACTCAAATACTCTGACTCCTTGTGCTGTAAGATACTGTTTGAGTTCTTGGCAATATTGGTAGGCACAAATACCAAAACAGTCTTTGTACTTCGCTGCTGCGGTGTAACAATTCCCTGTGTTGTATTGTTGTAATTCTTTTTTGTCAGCGATAAGTTGACTATCATAGCCGTATTTACGTCTATCTTCGTGTTCTAACTTGCAGGCCTTTGCTCCGCTTTTTCCTAAACCCAGCAAAAGACTTTCTTCGTCTCTCAGGTCGCAGCGGAAATGATGCTTTTTAATGTTGTTGACAATGCTTGCTTGTCCATTGGATCAGAAATCCCACATTTTTTCAGCAAGTTCTTGACCGTATCTGTTTACTAAGTGCCTGAGTCCAAGTTCTGAGTCTGGTGTCAAGAAGCCTCAGCTCTTTCCTGACATCCCTCATCCACAGATGGTTTTTTCCACCAAAACAATGTCAGATCATTTTGTATGTTTGAGTAATTCTAGTGCCATATGGAGCCCAGCCACTCATCATCCCACTATAAGATAATGAGTTTTTATATCTTTATCAAGGCCCTTACAGACAGGTATTTGACTATCTAGTAGTTTATATTCTCGATAATTATGATAAATCATTCGGTCT
>CAZLWR010000055.1:0-4415 GCA_964563595.1 uncultured Candidatus Peribacteria bacterium
GTAGAAGCAGAATTAGGAATAGAAGTTACTAACAAAAGCAAAATCCGCATCTATAATGAAATAAACGCTGTTATTAAGGACTTCAAACAATATGCCGTTATTTCTATTGGTCAGCCTATTACTCATCGTGTAGAAGAATTAATATCCTGAATTAGAGCGCCGCTAGTGATCAAGCTTTATGGTCAAGATTTGGATAAAAACGAAGAACTAGGAAAAGAGATTGTAAAGAGAATCGAGAAAGTAGATAGTGTACTCAATCCAAGCCTAGAGCCCCAAACAAAGGTACCCTCGATATCGGCAACTCCAAATACTATCAACCAATCTTCCTATGGCATTTCACAAAATACAATTAAAGAATTACTTGAGATCGGAGTATGAGGCAAAGTAGTATCGCAAGTAATTGATGGACAATTAAGATATCCTGTTGTTATCAGTTATGATGCCCCCTGGAAATGATCTATTCAAGCACTAAGTTCCATCCCAATACTTGCTGATAATGAGCAACAAGTAAGTCTATGAACGCTAACTACCCTTGAAGAGTCAAAAGTGAGGAACATTATTAATCATGAAAATGGATTAAGAAGAATAGTCATACAGGGATTCACCCAAAACAGAGGAATTGTGGATGTGGTGGAAGATATAAAAGTTTCATTAGCAGATTTGAAATTACCGCAAGGATATTATATTTCCTATGAGGGTCTATACCAAGCGCAAAAAGAGTCTTCAACACTACTTGCTATTGTTACTATATTTGTGTTATTTGGAGTATGTTTTGTGCTTTATCTCCATTTTAAGTCATGAAAGATTGTTTCTCAATTACTGCTCGATATCTTTACTGGATGGCTAGGTTGAATGATTGGGGTGCGATTATCATGATGAGTATTATCTATAGCTCATTTAGTAGGATTTATTGCACTTATGGGTATAGTGAGTCGTAACGGCATTATGCTTATTGACCACTATAAACATTTACATCTTATAGACTGACTGTCCCGATCAAAGGAAACTATTATCAAATGATCTCTAGAGAGAGTAGTGCCCGTCACTATGACAGCTCTATCAGCAATTTTATGATTATTACCTCTTGTACTTGGTGCAAAGAATACAGGAAATGAGATTCTTGCACCTATAGCTATCGTTATATTCCGGTGACTGATTGTATCTACAGGAATTGAACTCTTTATTAGACCTGGAATATTTTTCCACTTTAACAAAAACTTACTTGTTGAAAAGAAAACATGAGATACTATTATCTTTGAATAATATCCATTCTGATTATTATATTTTTTTTACATCTCTTATAACTCATGAATTTATATAAAATACTATGATGATCTTTGTATGACAGATACTTCGCTCCATCATACTTTAATAGCGTTTATGGTCAATTCTCTGACTACCTAATTTCACATAAAGTAATTTCATCTGATATGACAGTGTGTGATATTTGATGCGGATCAGGAAATATGCTGAATAAGTTGTGTTCAATGTGAGTAAAACAAAAAAACTGTATAGGCATTGATCCATCAGATAAGATGATAGATAGTGCTAAGAAAAAACTGTCAGAAGCAACATTTATAACATCCGTTTCTGATAAATATTCTCTAGATTCAAAATTTGACCTTGTTTATTCTACTATTGCATTTCATCATTTTCAAAACCCACAATTGTCTTTGCAAAAAATGATTGATTTAGTTAAACCATGATGAAATCTTATTATTGTAGATGTTAGCTTTAGAAAGGCTTCACGATATACAGAATTTATCAATGTTTTACATCATATTGATGGATGAGTACGTTGTTATAGTATTGATGAACGGTATCTTATGCTGGCAAAAGCTTGAATTGACAAAAAAAACATCCACCATTCATCTCTCAAGACGCCCTTTACGCCTGTAAAGTTATATCATGTAAAACTATAAGCATTTATATCACTACTTATTAGCTATGTTTTCAAAACAATTTCAATATCTATTCTTATCCTCTGTAGTGCTTTTTATCGTTCATGGTTTGGAGGAATACTTTACAGGTTTTTACAATGTCGATCGAAGTTTTAGATTCTTGTTTCAGTCGGTTGAGAGTATGGGCTCTTTCCAAGCAAGTTTTCTTATCTTTCAGATAATGTTATGAGTATTGTTAATATTATCTTATTTACTCGTATTCAAAAAAAGTCTACTATTGCCTTTATTGACTATTCCTGCACTTGTTTTTATATGAGAAACACATCATCTTTTTATGGTATTGCTGTCGTGATCGTATTATTCCGGTAGTATTACGGCAACCCTTTTTCCGATACTAGGATTCTTTTACCGGAGAGAACTTATAAGGCTTTACAAAACCAAAACCCAATAGTCAGATTATCTGATATATCTATTCTATTTATTATTCTATTCTTATACACCTATGAAAACACTTCTTATTGGTATAATTGCATTATCTACACTTTTACTTGTTTGATGTGGAGCAAAAAAGACTACTACTTCAGTTATTCTTGATGATACACAATGAAAAAATGTCGCTGTTGATACCACTGAAAACACAGATAACGGTGCTATGGACATGGGACACTCCAACATTACTAGTGAAGAACAATTTATTGCTGAGATGATTCCTCATCATCAGGAAGCAGTAGATAGTTCTAAAATTATCGTGGCAAAATGAGAAACAGTAATAATAAAAAACATGGCTCAAGCAATTATAGACTGACAGTCGTCAGAAATTACTATGTTGAAAGATTGGTTAGCAAGTGGATATCCAAACAGTACCTATAAATCTAATTATAAAGCTATGATGAGATCATTAACCAACCTCACTGATCATGAATTGGAAGACACCTATATGGAGGATATGGTCAAACATCACGAAGCTGCGATAGCCATGGCAAAACAGGTATTGGATATTAGTCAAAAACCAGAGATAGTAAAGTTTGCAAATGACGTTATTGCTACTCAATCAAACGAGACTACAGAATTTAAGAAGTTACTTGATGCAAAAGATAGACACTAATTACTATACCATGAAGACGTAGATATGTTTTACGGCTTCCTATATGCAATCAGAATACTATGTCAGAACTTGGATTGTTGATCAACCAAGGTTAGTATCGAAGATAACAAAGAAGCAAGGAGAAATTGTAATTCAGTAAGTTCATAAATGATTCATTAGTCCAAAAGAATCACCTATTTTTCAAATATAAAATATATATAACAACTCTACCCATAAGTAGGGTACATTTATCTCGCACAACACTTATCATGAAAAGAATGATATTTCTAATCTTGATTGTAGTTTTTTCTGTAGCGTGATGATATTTTCTTATTGCAAACAAGAAAACTGAACCAATTTACAATAATAAAAAAATATATACATCCAATGATTATTCAGTTAGTATAATTGATCCAAAAAAAAGTACTGTTATCAAAAATATTATTTTATCAAAACCATTTTATGCTAAGCAAATAGAATATGCTTGACATAATATACAGATTTCTCCGGACAAGAAATTACTTGCGGTTACGGCCAATGTGTTAGGTGATTTATGATGAAGCAAACATGGATGAGAATGAAGTAATAATATAGAACACGACGATGAAGTTATTATTATTAGTACTACCACCGATGAAATACTCTATCGTATTCCATTGTGATCAGAACGTCATCTTGGACATGTGGTATTTCATCCTTATGAACAAAAAGTATATATAACAAGTGATGCTCAATATGCAGTGTATGAAGTTGATTTATGGACCAAGAGCATAGTAAAGGTATTCTCATTCTTTCCCTGAGCTTGACCTCACTGATTGCGTTTTTATGATGAAAATAACCTCTATGTTGCATTGGAAGGATATGTAGCAAACATTGATCTTAAAAGTGATACTATTTCTTATATACCGGTCAACGATAAGGCTGTACAAGTTGCAACTACTAGCGGAAGAGTATACGCGTCGCTTTATAGTTCAAAAAAGATTGCATCATACGATACAAATACTCGCACATTATCTTATCTACAACTACCATCTGATTCTCAATGACCAATCCAGTTGTACATAAACAGTGTTGACAAAAAGTTGTATATTGCGGACCAATGATACTACTTTTGACAACCATCAAATAACAAGGTTTATGGAATTGATCCAATCACTAATGAAATTAGTTCATATAATGCGGAGAATGGAACACATGGTGTTGTAACCGATTCGTCTTGATATGTTTATGTAACCAACCTTTTATCATGAAGCATAACTATAATAAACCCTATATGATGATGAGTTATTGATTCTATTCGTGTATGAGATTCTCCTAATTGAATAACAATCTGGGAAAGGTAATATATTATTATACTAAAATAAATAATACATGATATAACAAACCTATCTAGTCAAAGGAATGCATTACGCTTCTTGTACACAGATTAT
>CAZLWR010000056.1:0-4295 GCA_964563595.1 uncultured Candidatus Peribacteria bacterium
ATTACAATGAAAAAAGTACTTTTAATCGCATGCCTTGTGGCATTCGCCCTCTGGATAGCAGATCGCGAAGGTATCATTAACCTCTCTGGCATTGAATGGCCTGATATGAGGCCGAAAAACTCACTCCTTATAAATATTCCCGCTCTGGGAGAAGACAAGAAGTTTAATCTTCCTGCGAATTGTGAGTTCACCGGGGAATGGGGAGTGAGGCATACCACCTACATAGAAGTATATTATTGGGAACGTGCTACTAACCCTCCAAAAACGACCCCCTTACAAGGATTCAACAGCGAAGGCCAACCAGAAGTGTTGGTAAAACTGGTGGAACATCGTATCTCCCAGGGTCAGCCAGAATGAACAGGACCCACATTAGAAAAAACATTAGTAAAAACCGCTCGCTAGTCCCCTAGCAGCGGTTTCTAAAAATAGAAATATTGAACTACTACTCTACCCAATAAGTATATAAGTTTTCTTGTTTCAGCTTTTGGGCTACTTGCATAATATCTTCTAGATCAACCGATTTATAATCAGAAACAATATCTTCCAAGGTCATAATACGCTTTCTCATGATATAGTTATGACCTAGCCAATCAGCCATTTCATCACTTGTTTCGATACCCATTTGCAAAGCACCTAAAGTATTTGATAAGGCATGCTGCAGATCGTCAGCATGTATATCTCCTCAGGCTATCAAAGCTATTTCCTTATAGATGGCATCTAGCCCGAACTGCAATTTATTTTTATCCAAACCAGTTGTTATTTGAAAAGTGCCATATTCTGGATAAGCACTGAAGCGAGACCCTACGTAATAGCATAGTCAAAGCTCTTCTCTTATTTTACTATACAATCTAGACGACGTAGTTCCTCCAAGTATCTTGGAAAGCAACTTGGATGCGTAATAGTGTTGCGTATCATCTATAGTATATCCATCAGCGAATATTGTAACATGTGATTGATTCACTCATTGGGTCAACTTTGAAGATAATACTCCAGGCTTTGTTCCGGTATAATCAGCCTTCACTAGACTTGTTTTCTCCGGTAAATGAGCAAACTCCTGTTCAATAAAACCCAACATCTTTTCTTGCTCAAGAATGTTTCCGGCAATAACAATAAACACATTATCTTTGGTATACAATGACTTTTGATGATGTTTCAAGGATTTAGAACTAACGGCTTGAATAGTATCTTCATTTCCAATAATTGGCCAGCCATAAGGATTATCACCATAATATCGTGTATTTGCATTCATAGTCATCCAATGTCTTGGTTGGTCCTTATACATTTCCAATTCCTGTAAAATTACACCAGATTCTTTTTCCACCTCAACTTGCGGAAATTGTGAATTCACCATCATATCAGCCAATACATCAAGCCCGGTCATGAAAAATTCCGGAGCAGATTTTACATAATAACTTGCATAATAATCTGAAGTATAAGCGTTGTAATCAGCCCCGATCGCATCTAGTGCCTTAGCAATCGATCCAGCATCAGGATATCTTGTTCATCATTTAAAAAACATATGTTCCAAAAAATGGCTCAAACCATTGGTTTCCCTGCTCTCATAAATACTTCCTGCATGACAAAACACTTGCGTCGTAATAGTCGTACTCCCCTCCATAGGAACCAATATCGTCGTTATACCTGCTGGTTTATGTATCGAATGCTTCATAGGTAATTCAAAAATGAAATAGTTAAAATATCCTGGATGCAAATATTGGCTCTTGAATCAAAAGATATATTGGGTTTATAAACCCTCCCCAACCCTCCCTTCACAGGGAGGGAGTATTAGAGGAGTGGTCTATAAAGGGTCAGATTATTCTTTCTTTTTGGTAAATAATGCTCTAATTTTGATAGGTAATATTTGTCTGTATTGATAGAAAAATTGAGCTAGGCCAAATAAGGTTGAAGTGAAAATATATAATCAAACTCCTGATTTGACGCTGTAAACAAATGATCCCATCATAAACACCATGAATATATTCATCATAGGCATCATCTTACTCATATCAGGCATCTCTTGACCATTGGGAAGTTTTTGAGCGGCAGCCTTAGGTTGTACCCAAGACATAGTACTTGTTTGGATAAACAATACCACGCCACACAATATCGTTAACAATCGGTTGCCAGGTTGTAAGAGATCTATACCTAAAAATATATGATTGATGTTGGATATATCTAAGTATTGTAAGCCGAAAGATTGTAAAAAACTATAGATATGTGTTTGAGGAAGCGTACCCTCTCCAAGTCCTTGTACTACGTTCAACAGAGAAATGAAGACGGGAATTTGCAAAAGCAGACCCAAACAACCTTTGAGTGGTGCTGATCCTTGGGACTTCAGTAAGGTCATTGTTTCTTTTGCCAATTTATCCGGTTCATCTTTATACTTTTCTTGTAGTTCCTGCATTTTTGGACCAATGTCAGTCATAGTTTTTGACATAGTATTGGTCGATGCGGTTGTAGAATACAATATAGCTCTCACTACTAGGGTCAACAAAATAATTGATAGACCTAAATTTCAACCTGAGAGTGCCAAAAATACAATCAGTATATTTACTATAGGACGAGTAATTAGTTCGTTATAAATTAACTTAAATGGATTCATAAACATAATACAGAGATAAAGGTTGTATGCTTAGATAATTATTTAGCCAAGGATTTACAGATGGATTTTATCATAGACGCGAAATTCAAGTTCATACGTTAACCCATCCACTTTGTTAGTGTCACTCACGGATGAGCTTTCTACAAGAGCATAGTCCCCTTCAAAACTTGGCATAGAGACGTCTCATACAAACTCTCCATGTATGAGGGTACAGTATATCCTATCCACAATACCCAGCTTTAAAGTTTGCTCCAATAATACTGCTCATCAAATGATAAATACCCCACTCTCAAAAAGACCTAGTTTGATATCTGAAATTAATTTATCCAATGATCAATATTGTATAATATCCTGACGATCAATGTGATGATGACTGAGTATTACATTTTTCCTATTTGGTAACGGCTTGCCAAGAGATAAGAAAGTATTTTTTCACATAACGATTGTCGCTCCTGTGGTCAATGCTTTGAAATATTCCAAGTCTTTGCGAAAATGCCAAGGAAGTTGTCAATTATTGCCTAGAATTCTATTGGAAGACATAGCAACAATGGCAGAAATTTTAGTTGTTCCAGACATAAAACATATCAACATATAAAATCTTAATTTGCTTTATGGGTTTTTTGGCACACTGATGTTTGGTTCCAAAATATAGTTTGGTGCCACGGCCTCAACCAACGCGAAACCAAGTTCCAGTGGATCATGAGTAGTTTGTGTATTGTTGTAAGAAACTATAATCTGATTAGTATCGCTCATCTGGAATGCTATACTAGCACTAGACACAAAAGCAGTCATAGTATCTACCCAATATTCTCCATCAAAATAAGTGTCAAGCTGTTCAAGGTCTACAAGTGTCTTCTCGTAGCTTCCAGCGGCTAGATCACAAATCCGATAATTTTTTTGCTGTCCTATATACATCAAACCCAATGCTGGAATAGCGGCACTTTCATATAGCCTGGTATACAAGACTGATTTAGGAACAGTAAACAGCTGCAACCCAGGAATAAAATCCTTCAACATATTGAGCACCAAGCAGCCAATTCTTAAATTAGTAAATGAACCGGGACCATTAATCACAAAAATCTGATTATCAATCTTATGTTCACTATATAAATTATATATAACCTGAGGCAACTGGATTTCCAATTCCCCTCTGGGTACTTGTATAGCTTGATCTTTACAATAAATGTAAATGATATCCGAAGAGATATTGATAAGCATTATCTTTTGATGATTCAGGGTATAAATAATTTTTTACAAGATAACTGGGAAATGACACGCAATGCTCCCTGAATATCCTTCTCAAAAACAAATCCATCGTAACGAAGGAGATACTGTACTTGTTCACCAAAATGCATAGTACCCAATGCAGTATGATATAACTCATGCCAGTTCTTGTTCCGACGTATGGTGTTATCATGATTGTTTGCTCATCACCTAGATCTTGGAATCATATGATGAACATTTTTCTCACCTTCTAGGAAAGCCTGTCTCCTCTCCTCCAAACACACTAGAGACTCTGACAGCTCAAGATTCGTATATAAATGTTCATTGTAACACGCCATACTTTGTAAATCCAGAATATTCCCTATACGCACTTGAGTTTTATCAGATAAGATGGGTCTATTGAGTTCAACTATCAAAAAGAATTGATGGTGAGGCAAAAGCCCATCAAAAAGCAAAGCAGATCTTGGCA
>CAZLWR010000057.1:0-3734 GCA_964563595.1 uncultured Candidatus Peribacteria bacterium
GGTAAACATATATCAAAATCACTTAATAGTCTGAATCAGAGGGCGTTGCAATTTCTTTCTGAGGTTGGCAACGTACACATCAAGATTCGCATCGTGTTTCCGTGCCTCGCCTCACCGAATGTATTCAATTAATTCTGTGCGTGAAATCGCTCTTTCACTACGCTGCATAAGATACTCCAGTAAAAGATATTCCTTTAGTGGAAGTGCTATATCCTCTTGGCCAATATAAAGATGCTGCGTATAAATATCCAAGGTAACTCCATCATAAGAAAGCACATCAGGAAGTTCTGTTCTTTTTAAAATCGCCTGTATACGCATAAGTAATTCCTCCAGTGCAAAGGGTTTGACAATATAATCGTCTGCACCGACATCGAATCACTCTGCCTTGTCATCCAATTGTCATTTTGCTGTCATCATAATTATTGGAATCTGTCTCGTTTTTCTCAATGCCTTACAAAAGGTAATTCAATCTATTCAAGGAAGCATAATATCGAGCACTATACAAGCATAAGGAAACATATTCGCTTTCTCGAGTCACTCATCACCGCGGCCACACACATCTACTATAAAACCATTAGCTTCAAGCATAGATTTAACATTATTTGCTATGGTTTTATTGTCCTCAACGACAAGTACATGGATATTTCTTCACATTAGCTCAGTCGACGAATGGTAAATGTAGTCAGATTATTTTCACTTTGTACCTGTATAGTCCATCACAAGTAATCAAGAGATCTCTTTACAATGGCTAAACCAAGTCACGAACCGCTACCATTGTTTTTATCCTGTTGCCAAAATGGTTCTCGTATACGCACTAGATTGTCAGAAGAAATAGTCGGACCCGTATTACTTATAACTAGTCATGATTCATCAAGACGAATATCAATAGTTCAGCTTTCATCAACATACTTAAAAGCATTATCTAAAAGATTCGAAATAATATGATATATAGGATCAACATAGGAAAGCACTACGATGTCTTCTTTGAGCTGCTTGTTGAAAGTAATATGTTTGTTTGCATGGAGTTTTTCTAGGGTCTGAAGATTTTCGCGAACTATCTTCGACACATTGACAGATGATTTTTCCCTGTAGACGTTACCATCCAGCTTCACAAAAAGATTAAGCTGGTCTATAATATGTTGCATTGTTTTTACCCCATGTTGGATATTTAGTAATGAATTCTCATAATCTTGTGTATATTTAACAGCTTCCGCCGAAGATTGAATCACCATGAGAGGCGTTTTCAGTTCGTGCGAAGCAAAAGCAAGAAACTGTTTTAAAGAAAGGACCTGGTCGTGGATAGTGCGTTTCATGGTATTGATAGCGTCGGCTATAGTGTTTATTTCATCATCATCAGGCAAGTGATCAAAATAGTGCTCCTTGGACAGGGTTGTTATATCACTGCCTTTTACGGAAGAACTAAGTATTGCAATATCTTGTAGCGAGACACGTACCACATAGTGACTAAGAATGAAACTCACTATAACAATCGATATCCACATCAATACGGTGTAAAAAATTAACCATTCCTGACGATTAATGTTTTGCGTGATATCAATAAGTACCAATGAACGTACAGAAGGAACAATCATCCACCAACGATCATCTATGCGGCGAATATTGGATATACCATAATAATCGGGTTCATCCTGCCATCCCGTAATATTCAACGGCAATCTAACTATTCTTTCCTGCCATCAACGAATTTGTTTTCCCCTCAGCACAGGAGGACCATATTCTTTCTCAGGAATAGTATCTATATTAGTTTTGTCCTGAAATCATTTGGGCTCTCCTTGGTACCAGGACAAAAAAAAGAAAACATTGAGCACTACGAAAAACAGTGCCGTCAAAAGACCAACAAATAAAGTGATATATAAGGATATACGATGAGAGGTTTTCAATTTAAACATAGAAGTACATAGGAAAATAGAAAATAATCTGAATATAGTATATCCCCACCTTTATTCAAACTTAAGTTTCGCAAGACCTTATAGATTAGCTAGTCATCTAATTTGAGAACTTATACAAAACTGCTGGCCTATGGGCAACATACTTTTCTTTGTAGCTAGTTTTTTGAATTTTAAAATGAGTCTTAACATATTTAGCAAAGTTTCTTTTTTCAAAGCTGCGATTATAAATAACTTCACAGTGTTGTTTGAGGGTATCCAAAGTAAATAAATGAGGTAAAAAGTATCTTACGATATCCGATCATTCTATATCTTTTCTCAATGTATCGTAAGCTTTCCTCCGTATTCTATCATGATCAAAAGCCAGGGAAGGAATATCCTGCAGTGGTATAAACATCGCTTGTTCCTGGGTGTCTCAAGGGAGGGGAACGATATCATCATTACAAATAATGGTATAATAGCCTACCCCAACAATCCTTCATCTAGGATCTCTATTCAAATCAGAAAAGATATCAAACTGCTTCATGTATTTCGCAACGATATGAGTTTCTTTATAGAGTACTTTATAGGCCGTCGCTGCTACTGTTATATCATCATGAACAAATCATCAAGGTAAACATCGACTATCCACAAAAGGCTTACTCTTCCTTTTTACAAGTAGTATATGCAATTGCATATTTCTCATATTAAAAATAACCATATCGGTCGCCAAAGTCAGATAGGGAAGAGTGTTTGCCATGTATTACGATAAGCAGTAAATCAATCAGATTATTGTATATAAGCCATATATAACATTAGTTAGTGTACTATATTACAGTAATGATTGTAAAATATATTACAAGATGGAATCTAGTGGTGTATTTATATTCTCTCTACCACTATGAAAACACTTATACAACAGTTTAATGATCTTGAAAATCAATTATGACTGAGTGACGACGCCGTTATCCACAAGGCCATGCAAGAAAGTTTAGAATTCGTAGAAGCAGTAGATGGACATTACAGTGCCGACGTAGTATCGGAAGCAAAAGATGCGATTGCCAATATTCTTTCAGCACACTACAGACTAACTGGCCAGTCCATCAGTAAAGTTGTTCAGAATCAGCAAAGTTCCCTCATGCAGTTCACCATTTGAATAGGAAAACGAAATGACACCGTACAAAAGTACAGAGGTATTTACGCCAGGAATCAAACTTCCCAGGAAAGTCTTACTGATGCAACCAAAACAAGTGTAGCTCAAATACTCTGACTGACTAAGGTGAATACAAACATTTCCTTAGACGTAGAGCAAGCCCTACAGGAACTTATTGTAAAACTCCAAAGACGTTTGGGAGATTATCCTGGACACATCAACATACAAGACTATATCCACGATGTACCTAACTTTCCTAAGCCAGGGATTATCTTTAAGGACATCAATCCGTTGCTACAAAGTCCTGAAGCACTGCATCACACCGTTCATCAACTAAGTGTTAAAGCAAAAGATGCGGATATTATTGTCTGATTAGATGCAAGAGGTTTTATTTTCGGGGCAGCGGTAGCACATTACTTGAGTAAACCCTTCGTTATGATAAGAAAAAAATGAAAGCTACCCGGGCAAACAATAGAAGAGTCGTATGATTTGGAATACGGAAACAACACGCAGGCTATTCAAGCTAATGCGATCCAAAGGGGACAGAAAGTCGCTCTTATTGACGATGTACTTGCGACTGGAGGCACAGCAGCTGCGGCATGTAACTTGGTAGAAAAACTATGAGGGATAGTACAAGGATGTCATTTTGTGATTGAGCTAGATGGCTTAAATGGCAGACAGTTATTAAAAAACAA
>CAZLWR010000058.1:0-3505 GCA_964563595.1 uncultured Candidatus Peribacteria bacterium
AGAGGAAAGAATCTAAGTGTATACGTGGGCTTTAGCAGCCACGTCGATTTCAGCCCACAAGCTGAACTCACACACTTATTTAATTTCCTCTGCATTTCCTCTCCGCCTTGAATATAAGCCGTGTATTTAACGAGTTTGTGCTCAAAGCGAAGTGGAAAATACTTGCACGAAAAGTAACTCTTCAGCCATAATGTATATATGACTTCCCTATCAAAATGGATCTCCCACCACATGAGTGTTATTTTTTTTACTGCCATCCTCACAGGCATAACACTTTTTATTGCCTTGCAAAATCACATACCTGGTACCTGGCTTTCTGGTTGGGATACACTCCATCCCGAATTTAATTTCGACATCAATTTTGAACGTCTCATTCAAGGTGTATGGCGGTACGATCAGGGTTTAGGCTCTGTAGCAGGTCATTCACATATGGCTGATCTACCGCGAGTTGTCATACTTTGGCTATTCCACTTCCTCATGCCCCTCAATTTCCTGCGCTATGCTTATATATTCTTAATGCTCATTATTGGTCCAATTGGTATGTTTTTTTTGCTACGTGAAGTCTTTAAGCATGAACAGGAAAAGCTTTCTCATATCGACTTAATTGCATTTCTTGGATCATGTATCTATCTTCTTAATTTCGGTACTGTACAGCAATTCTTTGTTCCTTTTGAAATGTTTCCAACTCAATGGGCATATCTACCGTGGATTATTTTAATAACCATAAAACTGTTGCGTAAGTTCAGTCCACGCAATATTTTCTTATTCATCTGTCTTAATCTTTTAGCAACTCCCCAAGCCTATGCAGCTCAATTATGGTATGCTTTTTTCGGAACCTATCTTGCATTTCTTACCTTATATACACTTAATCAAACTCATAGACGGCTGTTTATAAAAAAGAGCATATTTATTGTTCTACTTTGCATAGGTGTCAATCTATTTTGGCTCCTCCCCAATCTCTATTACATAACGCATGAGGGTAATACACCAAGTTATTCAAAACAGAATAGATTGTCATCTGAAGAATATCAACTAAGAAACCGCCAATTTGGTCATATTGATGACGTTGCCCTCATAAAGGGATTCTATTATGATTGGTCGATTTATGATTTTAATACCAATACATTCGGACCATTAATGCCTGAGTGGCAATCTCATCTGAGTAGGTCACATATTAAACTTATTGGATTTTCTCTATTCGGCAGTGTATTACTTGGGATTCTTATAGCCTACCGAAAAAAAAATCGCCTATTTGTAAGCTTCATTCCGTACTTTCTCATACCACTTGTGCTGCTTGCTAATCGGGTGCCTCCTTTCAATCTACTTTTTGATGTTTTGCTGAAGCTACCACTTGCGCAAGAAGGATTACGCTTTGTATTTACCAAGTTCTCTACCCTGCTTATATTTTCTTATGCCCTATATACCACATACTTGTTATTTTGGATTAGTACTAAAGTTTCAAAACTCAAGCAGATTACATTGTTTGCTTTTATTTTTTGCTCACTCATCATTTTTGTATTTCCAATCTTTTCACAAGGCCTCATTTCATCAAAAATGGCAATAAATTTCCCCCGTTCATATTTCGAATTTTGGAGCTATATGAATAAGCAAAGGGATGGTCGTATTATCACTTTGCCACTGAATGAATATTCCGGCTGGCAATATAATAATTGGGGTTACCAGGGTTCGGGTTTTTTATGGTTTGGACTTAAGCAACAATTGTTAGATAGAGACTCAGATAGATGGAATCTTGATAATGAAGAAGCGTACCGGGAAAGTAAATATGCTCTATATTCGAAAAACAGTGATCTTTTTTATTCAGTTTTGCACAAATACAATGTCCAATATATTGTCAGAGATAAATCTGTCATAACATCAGATCAGAAAAATCGTGAACAAGTTTTGTTCACACGTGAAACGGATGCTATTTTACAAGAATTAGTAAAAAATCAAAAATTACACTATCTTCGCAGTTTTAGCTACATTGATGTGTATAAAACGAATTATGAAGCTGAATATGGCACTGTTGTCCAGGGATCGATCCCCAATATAGAACCACCCTACGTGTGGAATAGTGAAGATGTAGCATACACTAAGTTTGGCTTATATCAAACAAATATAAGTGAACCCGAAGATATCTATTTCCCTTTCCGAAGCTTCTTAAATATTAAGGATAGAGTCAATCTTGGACTTGTAACTATTGATACAACTCACAAAACATACTCCATCAATATGAGTTCAGTAGATGTCCAGGATAAGTTCATCACCCTGCCAAACCTCGGCAATACTGAAAAAACGGTTGATACTGAAGTTTATTTTAGAAATGATGGAAAGACAAAAAACCTCATTCTCCATCCTAAGCTGCTCAATGACTTAGCGATCACTGGAGTCGTTGACATTAGCCATCTTAAGCAAAATCTAAATAAAATCACATTTAACGGAGCTGTCTTGAATATAGATTTCAATCGTATTTCATCGCAGCCACAGTTTGTCGGTCAAGCAACTATAAATCTGGACTCCGGCAATTACATTGAAGGTCAGCTCGTTTCAATTGATCTGCAGTACCCAACCCAAGGGAATATAACAAAGGCAGAAACACAAATACCTTCATCATATATCGTGCTTGATGGAAAAACGATATTTAATAACACAACACAAGGTGGTGAATTTTTCTTAATCGATGATAATAATATGTTGCTAACTCGTTTTTCAACAACCATACCTTCAAATGGTGCATTTATTCCTTTTCCTGATCTCACTCACGCAAAAGGATACATTATTCAGCTTACGTCAAGAAATATTAAAGGCATCCCTCTTAGAATTTGTTTATTTAACGATTACACAAAAACCTGTAATCTGACGGGTGAATTGACTAAGTATAAAGATTTTGGTTCAGATACATTCATCGTACCACCTACAGATGATGCAATCGGTTATAGCCTCCGTATTGACAATGCAAGTTTCGGGGGTGAGTCAAGTATTAATGACATTAAGGAAATCATTATCATCCCTGTGTCATATAATTTCCTTGCTCAAATATACTTTCAAAAAAATAATCTTGAAGCAGGATTTTCCCACCTTTCTACAGCTCAAAGGGTCAATAACTATACTTTTTCAGCATTTACTGGTAATAGTGTGGATAAGCTCAGACGATATGCAATTCTCTATCAATCGAACAAAGTTGGCTGGCATGCGTATCAAATTTCGGATAACAACTTTACACATTTGTATTTTCCATTTTTATTCGGACGTGAGATAAAGGAAAAGGTCAGTATTAATAATTGGGCTCAAGCATGGGTGATACCTCCTAGTTCAAATAATGATTCAAAAATTATCATGATATTTACGCCTCAAATACTCGAATATGCAGGATTTACCATTTTAGCGTGGCTTTTTATCACTTCAATAATATATTGCTTAATAAGGCGAAAATCGTATAATTGAGCACATATGAAAATCGTCCAAGTTCCCCATCCGATCTTATACCAGCCTGTTGGGCCTGTGT
>CAZLWR010000059.1:0-3436 GCA_964563595.1 uncultured Candidatus Peribacteria bacterium
GTATTGACATTTTACAGTATTTATTTACATTCATAACACACTAAACACAGTTGTCTATGCGATACGCACCTATTTTTTTGATCCTACTATTCCTTGCTCTTGCTTCGAGTCGCAAAACAAGGATGGTAAAAGCCTACCTCAGGGATCAGGGCTGTACCTCAATCCGCATTCACTCGGTCAAAGCGAGCGAATACCCCAGCTGCAGTGACGAATGCACTCGTGTCTATACATATACTGCACGAAAAGGCGGTCAAGGAGCAAGTGGCATCCTATGTTACACCAACAAGGGCGAGGTCCAACCATGTGGATGCCAATGACGAACCCCAACCATATTGAGTATTCTCTTATATGGTTGACACGAAAAATCAACCCCGTAAGAGAATCTCCTTATGGGGTTTCATATTTCATCAAAAAACAATAAACTCACCATCTTTACCATCAAATTCAACAATAGGTTGACATATCGCCATAATAATATATAACAAAATGTTGATAAAACCCAACCACTCATGAAAGACGGCTTGCTTGTGCTACTGCTGTGGGTGTGCGGAATGCTGTTTACGGGAGGGATCATCATTGCCATCACAGCCGCATGGCAATACGGATCCCTGCCCGTCTGGGCACCCACATTCCCGGAATTCTTCTTATTCAAGTCTCTCTCCTTCCACCCCGCACTTTTGATCAGCGGCGGTATCGTCTCCGCCCTCGTAGGTGCATTTGGTGCGGAAGTAGTTGGAGACCGTATTGGTGAATGATTCCGAAACGCCTCCTTGGGTTCTCCCCATACGAGGCATTTTTTATAACCAAAAATATCCTGGATTATCTTTGTCGATTATACTCTACAGGCCATGTATGAACAATAGGCTTGTCTTTCAGATCATCTTCTCATTGTAAAATAACTCGACCCTCTTGGTTGTAAAATAAAGCCAAAGTCCTACAAGAAACAGTTTTCGTGACTTTGTCACACTCAAGCAACGCTCTATATAAAAAATGGCCGTCTTCAAAGTCTACATAGACAGCACGTGATGATACAAATCCATATCCATCAGCGAATCGCTTTCCGTTAGCAGGTTTCACAGGACCATCTACCCCAATAATATCAGTAATGTTGTTGTCTACGTGATCTATAACATCCTCGTAAGTCAAAGTATTGGTTACTTCCTGAGGGTGTACCGTTCACGATCATGAGGTATCAATAGATTTACTGGTACAACTGGTACTAAATACTAAGAGCAGCACAAGAAGGGCGGGCAAGAGGATAATTCTCATGAGGAAAAATAGTAAGTAAACTTACTCTATACTACGATCTTCAAGGATTTATGTTACAGAAAAAACTTGATTATGGAGCATAAAGGGGTATTGTTAAAAAATAGAATGAAGATTTATCCTATAACTCTATACAGATGAAAGGATTTGCACAAGACATTGAGAAACTTACGCTGCAAAACCATGATTTTCGCCAGGTACTATATACGGGCAAACACAGTCAACTTGTATTGATGAGTTTACAGCCGCAAGAAGAGATTGGATTAGAAACACACAAAGACACTGATCAGTTTTTCCGCTGCGAAAAAGGGGAAGGAAAATGCATCATTGATGAATGCGAGTATAGCATTCGTGATGGATTTGGCATAGTTATCCCCGCAGGCGCAAAACATAATATCATCAACACCTCAAGTAGTGAAGTGCTCCAACTCTATACCATCTATTCGCCCGCACACCACAAAGACGGCACTGTCCACTCTACCAAAGCACAAGCTGAAGCTGATAAAGAAGAATTTGATGGAAGAACAACAGAATAATCTGATTATTTATTTCTCCAAAACACATGAAATACCCTCCTCAATGGATGATCGAGTGACATTGTCTCGTAAGAGTATTTATTTTTGATACTTTTGTACAAGCAGTGGAATTCATCAATATGATCACTCCGGTAGCAGAAACAATAGGTCACCATCCCGATCTTGAATTATATGATTATAATAAACTTAAGATCAAACTCAGGAGTCATAGTGCAGGCAATATCATCACTCAAAAAGACATTGATCTCGCTGAGCATATCAATCAGCTTGTTGGATAATTCAATAAGGACTTTGTTAAAATAAAAAAGTAGCCATAGGTATAGCTACGTTTTGCTAGGAAGAAAAACAATTAGAGTTGATTGTAGTTTTCAGCAGGTCTTGCACTGAGTACAGTAGCAATAAGCTGTCTCTGACTTCTTACTGTATCTCTAGCAGCTTGAGCATCTTCGAGCGTATCGTAAAGCATAAGTTTGCATTTCCTCTTATTTATACCAGGTTGCGCTATAGCATTAGCCTCCTCTAAAGGCACGAACTTTTGCTCATCTTCAGAACCCATAATATAGGCTTCTCCTGCTAAATGCATATATACTTCCTCTATAATTCTTTGGTCATAATGATTAACCCTTACGAGCAAAAACTTTTTATCATGTGTTTCAAAAATTCTAACCTTAGTGTCTCCACGCATCAGCAAACAGTACGATATAAATTACTATTCACTGTAAGTAATTACATATGAATGTCAATATATTTTCACTACGAAGGCTACATAGGTAGTTCCAGAATAAGTAATTCCAAGCTCGTAGCAGCCTGTATATCAATATGTCATGTATGAGTGACTCACACCGCATCTTTTTTTTCCACTTCATGTCAGGCTATAACTCCTATTCCTCCCAATACGAATATATAAACGCCATTGTCATGATCATAGAGTTTGTAGGTTAATGACACCTCTTCGTCAAGAAATACACGTGATACAAAAGCATTTTGATGGATCATAAGACTACCATTGCGTCCGTCCGGTGATACCACCAATTGAAATTGATCTCTCCTTGCAGCAAGCGGAAAGGTTTTTTGATCATATCTTGGAACAACTCCCACGGTATCCGGTATGATCCAGATTTGAAGAAGTTTCACAGGTTCTGTATTAGAAGCATTAAACTCACTATGAATAACGCCAGTGCCAGCTGACATGATCTGCACATCATTGACGCCGATTACTCCGCCGCCTCAAATATTGTCCTTGTGCCTCAATGCACCTTCTACGGGAATAGTAATAATCTCCATATTGTCATGAGGATGCATGCCAAACCCCATTTCAGGATCTATAGTATCATCATTCAATACCCTCAAGACACCAAATCCCATCATCTCGGGATTATAATAATTCGCAAAACTAAAACTATGATAGGTCTCTAGCCGGTCATGGTATGCACTACCTCTATCATGAGCCTTGTGAAGCACTGTTTGCATGATTGATAGTTGATAAAATAAAATATAATCAGACTCTATCTCGCTTATAATGTACAAATACAAAAACAAAACAAGTGAAAGCATATTGAATTTTGTCTACAGTTTGTTACAGTAGCACCATCACATTGTGTAAGCGGATGTAACTCAATTGGCTAGAGTTCCTG
>CAZLWR010000060.1:0-3375 GCA_964563595.1 uncultured Candidatus Peribacteria bacterium
GGTGTTATAGGCTGGCGAAGGTGGCAACAGGTGCTACTAGATCTACAATAGTAGAAATTTCCTAGGTGTTATAGGCTCCAACTTTGACTAATATAAGCCAAAATCCACAGGATGCTGATTCAGTGATACCCCTCCGGAATGGGCTTGATACCGCAAGCGGTATATATAAAGACTATAGGTTTGCAATTTTTGCATAATACAACACACAGGGTAATTTATACTCTTGTAGGAGTAAATAACTGGTAAGGTACATCACTAGATCATCACAAGTTCTTGTTCTTCTTGGACAGCATAACCATATCTGATTATTTTCTTGTTACATGCTTCGCATGTAGAAAATATAATGATAGTATCTGTCATTGCAAACTTTTTTGCAAACTTCTTATCAATCGTGGTGGTCACAATGCCCAAAATTCTTTGACTATTTTTGCATTCTCGTACAGAGTACTGTAATCTCCTAGCGTACTTCCTGAGAAAGTGTGCGAATTTGGTCCTGAGGATATCATTTTGGATATCATACGAAATAATTAGCATTAGTCTTTTGCTCAAAAGCTAAATACAGGCATCTGATTGGATCAGGTTATCATCATCTTATAATATCATTTTACATAATCAAAAATGGATTCTTTGTACTCTAGCAGTACTTTGAGAAAAAGTGCCGAGTATGTCTTACTTGCATCTCGACTGAGCTGATACTCCCCTTTCACAAACTTGAAATCTTTCTGGTTGATTTGTTTGAGATTGTATGCTTTGCGGATAGTATGGTCGATAATACACCTAAAGGGCTCGACTAGATCACAAACCAAAGACTTTCTTTCATAAAATAATGTATGATAGACTCACTTATAGATGTCAAATCCATACAAAGATAGATGAGCCTCCACGATGCCATACAGATAGGTATAGCCTATATCCATCAAAAAATTGATAATATCTTCCCTCGTCCTGGGAGCCCTGCGGTCTCGACCCAATTCGCCAAAGTATCATATAAAAAACAACTTAGCTGCACTACCCTCTAGTCACCTGAGTGAGTCTTGGTTGCCACATGAAGCAATTTTGTCTATCAGTCAGCTTATTTGTACTATCTTTTGACTTAGGTCATCAGGCTTGTTTCTGAGGGACTTAAGCAAAGCAAGTTGATTGGACACCTTGTTGCTCACAAGTTGCTTCGCCAAATGCAGATCATCAGCAACGGATCTAGCGTATTGACCCTGCCTTAAGATATAATTGCCTTCCAAACTACCGCCAATCACAAACAAGGGTTTGAGAGACTGTGAGAGACAATAAACACAGATCTGATAACGCAAAAGCTCTTTTACCAACTTGGTAGATATCGTGCAATCGCCTATCACGAAGACACAAAATATCTTGGAACATGGCAGTTGACTTACAGTCTGATCAGATTGCTTGACCAGTAGGTTGCTATTTTTGAGGGTTAAAGTCCTGAGCTGTTCACAGCCAATGGTTACAATTTGTTTTTCCACAAAATCAGTTTTACTAAGCATTAGTATCGGCATGATGAGATAAATAATAGTCACACAGTTCTCTATAGATACAACGGGCACATTTGGCGGGATTTTGAGAGAATCAAGACTGATCTGCACGAAATGCACGATATGTATCAAGAAATTGTTCAAACTCTTTGATTTGTGCCTCATCTGGCAGGGGTACAACATAAGATTTGTTGTCTGCAAGCGAGTAACACGTGATCTTATCCACTTCATATCCCATCTCTATTAGACAAAAATACTGGGCATAGAGTTGGTACAGATATCACTGATACAGTCTGGTGATTTCGGACTTCCTCTCCATAAGAGATTTTTTGGTCTTGTGATACAGGTCGATCTTGCCGCACAAACCATACTTGTCACTATATACATCCAGACCCTGCAAAATCTCCCTAGAGCTCGAATAGGATTTGGTATCAATAGGAGCATGGTTGATTTTACCATCTACTTGTGCTTGTTCTTGATACAGGTCAGTATTGTACTTTTTGTACAACTCATGATAGTAAATGGACTTGGGACAAAATACAAAATCATTGAGAGTACTAATACGGATATAGTTTTCCATTTTTTAGATGATAAAAAAATAATCTGACTATATTGAGTATAATCAGATTATGTCGTGGGGTCAAAATCTCATAAGTTATTGTTTTGCTGTCCGCTCATTATCACATTCTCTCTGCGACACCACTGTCGTCTTTTCCCCTGTTACAATCTTCTTCGCTATCAATAGGCCTTTACGTGCTATATTGTATGCACCATTTGCATCTCCATTCCATGTTTGTCATTTGAATCCATTATCACTATGAAACCCACACAAAGGACACTGAATGACATCTATATCCGTACCTGACTTTGCATTACGTATCTTCATCAGCAAACCAAGAAGCCACATCAGTTGTTTGCATTGCACAGCAGAAGCACTCTTCAGCCATGTTGCATACTCAAAAGGTCACGCACTAAAAAGATCATCCATCTTTTGTGTAACATCATATACCTCATCCGATTTTAATTTTGCATTGTACCAAGTTCTAAGCTGATGTTGTGTAGTTAGTGTTCGTGTTTTTTTAAGTAATGACGAATCTCCTTTTCATTTCTTCGTGTCCTCAGATACGGTGTATTCCACGATATAGCATCCATCTTGCTTGGAAATAGATATTTTTGACAAGTCTTTCTTTGCAGTATCTTCATTTATGTACTTCGTACCTAGGTGCTTTCTCCATCAACAGCACGGGCATGTTGTAGATGTATATCAGGGAGCTGTATAGAATATTACTCCTGTTTGAAAAGATAAATCACCAAACGTTTTCACTGCAGGCGTAAGTTGATATCCTTTCGAGACACCTCAGGACTCATACTCTCCTCTCTCCTTAAATACCAGATAATTAAGTTTCTGAGCAAGTGCCAATTCAAATTGCTGATACACATTCTTTTCTATAGCCTGCCTGCTCCTCTTGAAACCCAAGTTCAAATCCTCCAATACAACAATTGTATTATAATTTACAATGAGCGTAGAAATCTCATGGATGACTTGTGAAAGATATCCTTTTTTGAGATCCTTGATCTGTTCCTGCTGGTCCCAGTTAAGTTGAGCCTCATCTCTTTTTTTCTCTCTTTCATTAAGTTTTTGATGGTAAGGAATCTCTTTTATCTTACCATCTCTCATCTTATTTTCGATAATATTCCAACTACCTGTTTGTATGGGCGTACCATCGGCACCAATAAGAGAATAATACAAAAGATGTTTCTCACCACGATCAATACCCAAAACCGTAATGTTTTGCGGATTATCCCTAATAGCCAACTTTACATACTCATTTATCTTTCCGTCATTGCGACAAAAATTCAGTGTTGCAGGAACATGCAGCAT
>CAZLWR010000061.1:0-3003 GCA_964563595.1 uncultured Candidatus Peribacteria bacterium
CTTTAAGCTATTCGGGTCAGTGAAAAACTAGTATTCATCTGATGAATCATATATACTACCATAATAATCAAGTAAAAAGGTAAAAAAATGCCGCTCGGAAGCGGCGTAAGCTGCAAACAGCTTAAATCTAAATTCGTGGTCCTTCATCAGGTAGATTGATCATTCTGTCGTGAGCCAAACAGCCAGCTCAAGACGAGATACAAAGCCGCCCAAAATCTGATGGTAGGCAAGAACGCCATAACCACGAACAAACAACTTCCTCTATTGATTCCGTAGAGGAAACAGATAAGGAAGCAAATAAACCAACTACTCTCGATGATGTCCATATGGCGATATCCTTCCTGATTTTAGAACAAGAAGCAGTCTTTCTTAATTATTTACTCCAATATGTCAACAATGTATGATCTATGAATTCATAAGCATAGTAGTAAGAAATATTATAATTCGTAAAAACGTAAGCACCCAAAACTTCCGCAAGAATGATCACTTGGCTCTCTTATGTCTGAAATAATTCATTCCTAACAAACCGCCAACAAATCCACCAAGTAACACTCCTGTTAAGAGAGTGTTTTCTGAAATACGAAAAGTGCCACTTTGAGCCTTTCGTTTATCCACTCCCCATGCTACAAATGTCAGAATATTTATAATAATCAGATAATAGATCATATTTAAGTTGAAACAAAAAATCCTATCTTTTACAATAGGACTTTAGGAATAATTTTCAAACGTTTATGATGTAGTATAAGCAGCTTTTTTAGGTACCTACGGGATTCGAACCCGTGGCTTGAGAGCTTTGCAGGCTCTTGCATTGGACCGCTCTGCCAAAGTACCATGTAAATTTAATAGTAATTTTGTAGCCCAATGTATCAAGTTGATTAGTTATTCAAGTTGATTATACTAGCAATTCCTCATTATCTACACCTATCGATCTTCTGCTCTTCTATCTATTAGCTATTATCTACCTAGACTATGCCAAAAACAAAACAAAACAAACAGACCGAAAAACTCATAGCAAATCAATTCAGTTTTGCAGAAAAAATAGTACTCAAATGAGTAACTACTAATAATCTGAAAGATATTAGTGTTGAACTGCCCAAAAATCAAATCATCACCATCACGGGAGTTTCGGGTTCAGGTAAGTCTTCGCTAGCTTTTGATACGATTTACAAAGAAGGTCAATTTCGTTATATCGAGTCACTCAGTAGTTATCTCAGACAATTTTTCAATTTGGGAGAAAGACCTGATATAGAGTATTCTAGTGGCTTAAGTCCAGCAATTGCTATCGAACAAAACAAAAGAGTAGCCAATATTAGATCCACCGTAGGTACTCTCACGGAAATTGACGACTACCTCAGACTGATGTTTGCAAAATTGGGACATGCTTATTGTTATAGCTGCGGAGATCCTATCAAGGCTCAATCCGTTGAAAGTATTATGGACAGCATCACCAAGCAATTTAGTGAAGATAAAGTATATATCATATCCGAATTGGGAATACACACTGATGCAACAAGTTTCCTCAAGTTTGTGAAAAAAAATAGAAGCAAGATGGATAAGGGCGAAGGCTTCACTAGATATATCGTACTTTTTGATAATGAGGAAAGCACGCAACTCGTAGAATACTTTTATCTTGAATCACCAAATATCCCTGATAAATACTTACCTTTCCAAGTCTATGGTATTTACGACAGAATCACACTTTCTGCTGATAATATGGATAGACTGAAAGAAGATATCGTCAAAATGTTGAATGAACACAATAAGTTCTGATTATATTATACATCAAACAGTGATACTATTGATGATAGTCTGAGCCTCAATATCGGCAAAGATGTCCATGACACCAAGCATACTATACAGTGGTTCACTGATAAAATTTTCTGTGCCAAGTGCAACATTACCTATCCGGAGTTTACTACTCAGAACTTCTCCAGTAATAGATCAGAAGGTGCTTGCCCTATGTGCCATGGCCTTGGCGAAATGTTAGATATACAACTCAATCAGCTTATAGATCCCAATCAACCCTTTCTCAAAGCTATTATACCTTGGCAAAATAATACACTGGGCCAACAGATTCTCACTAAGTTTGCTTCCAAATACGAAATTGATCACAACAAGGTGTGGCATACCTTACCAGAGCGATTCACTGACATCATCATCAAAGGAGATAAAGAACTAATGAAAGTAGGAGCCATGGGGAAACGGCATAGCTTTTACTACAATTGATTAGTAGATATGCTGACCAATCAATACAACAAAGGTATTCTGGGTACGGAATTTCAATCCCTCTTTGGGACTAAGCCCTGTGAGCTCTGTCATGGTGATAGACTCAGACAAGAAAGTTTGAGCGTAAAGATTGAAATATAAAAATTACTTCATACAAATTTTAAACAACAAAAAACCCCATTCACAAGGAACAGAGAATTTCGGATAGTGCTACAAATTCTGTTGAAAATGTAACTCCCTTCACTATCTTTACAACAAGCTCACTACTAAGTCTGTAAGCAAACTCGTCATAGATGCCCACCATCTTTTATGTCACAAGACAGATCCGTCATATACGGATTTTTTTGTTTTTGTTTTTAGTATAAAGAACTACGGTTATAATTCTAAATGCGTCTTGCTTCCTTAATCCAGATAAGTTAAACCAATCGGACAAGCCAGGAGTATGACTAAAACAGTATAAGCATGATCATTATACGAATAAACCTCATTTTTGTCAAAAATTTCTTGATAATCTGAACAATAAAGTTAATAGGTGAGCCATATCCAAATCAGGCTTCTCAATCTGAGTACTGGATCCTGCATAATGAGCTTCAAATGCATTATGCCCGTATCGTCTAACGGTTAGGACACGGGACTTTCAATCCTGCAATCGGGGTTCGATTCCCCGTACGGGTACCAACTTCAATTATAAGCTGTGGGCGATTAGCTCAGCTGGCCGAGAGCATCTCGTTTACACCGAGGGGGTCGTAGGTTCGAATCCTTCATCGCCCACCATTC
>CAZLWR010000062.1:0-2953 GCA_964563595.1 uncultured Candidatus Peribacteria bacterium
ATATAATCTGAACTATGATGTTTATTTATTATTATCATATTTGCTAGCCTTCTTTACACGACAAGCCAACGTTAGTAAAGTTTGTTGCAGAAAATTCGAGAGCCTCTTGGGGCATTTTTTTATTGCTCGAGATTGATTTTCACATTAAAATAATTTTTATCCTAGCAGCGATATTTATCTTACTATCCATTATATTTATGAAAAAAGTTATTGCCTTCTTCGCAATGCTAGCTGTCGGAATTATCACATGGCCTTGAGTCAGCCTTGCCGCTCCTCAAAATGCTGATATTTCAGTAGATTTGCAAGGACCAGCTACGTCACAGATTTCCAATCCTACGACTTATACTGTGGTTGTAAAAAATAACGGACCGGCAACATCAAATGGCATTACACTGACGCTTGAATTCCCACTTACCAATACAAGTCCCACGGTACACGTTCTAGGTAATGTAACAAATATAGGCGGCACGGGTTGTAACCGATCAAATAATAAGCTCGTCTGTACTGTTGGTACTTTGAAAAAGAACAAAACAAGAACATATACGTATCAATATACGCCACCAGTTTCTACCAAGACATTGGAACTCAAGGCAAATGTTACTGCTACAACCAATGATAACAATAATGCGAACAACAATGATAGTTTCGTCCCCAACTTAACATATCCAACTCGCAGTTTCACGTCTGCCAACATGCTCAATTCTCATTGTGCAGGACAGGGCCTTACATCATATTTTGAATGTTTACTCTATCCAAGTTCAATCTCGTCACACGATTCTATACTAAATCTAGATGGAAGCATTACTATACCGGGAGAACCAGATTATACAGGTTCTCGAACCCAGCCCGCTTCCCATAAACTCAATTTTGCATACTATGGGCCGGCTTGACTCGAAGCAGTATTCACGGGTTTTGCCATCAACGGTGCTAACTGTTTCGATGGATTGGCGAGCTTCCCAGGAAGTCAGTATGTAGCTCCATATCACGTTTGCATTCAATAGTGCAAATATAATATATGTCGGATTACCAATTATAAAAACTCAGACTATCTACACTTGCAAGAAATAGATACTCTGGGTTTTTTACTTGATCAGAATCTAGATACGTTTCAGTCTTAGACTATTTAATACAACACAAATACTACTAAAAGCCATAGCAGCTCAAGCAAGCACGGGATGCAGTCATAAACCAAAAAGATCTTTTCTCCAAGTATGCTCTTATCCTTTTGTTTCTCGTCATAAACCAACATAAGCATTTTTATTTCATGGGTCTATAGTTTATAGCAAAATGAAATATCTATCTTAAGTAACACTCCTGTACATATTCTTTTGCCAATAGCTGGAAAGCATGCATCTCTGCATAGCTGAATGGGTTGCCGTCAAATGTCGTATCCAGAGTCAATTGTGGCCTATATATCTGCAGATAGTAACGTTTTGCATTGGGGATAAGCTGAAGCATAGCTGTGAAGCTATATAAATTATGATATGGCTTTATAAGAGTTGTCCTAAATTCATACTCAATGCTAGAATTCAAAAGCAATTGTATCGTAGCAAGATAAGGATGAGACTTCTCTTTGCTTTGCAGTAGTTGCAGCCGCTGAGGTTGATCTATTTTGATATCCATAGCCACGTAATCAATGAGATGCTGATCTATGAGTTGTCTGACTATCTCGGGATCTCTTCAATTGGTATCGAGCTTAACAGCAAATCACTTTTCTTTTATTTTTCTACAAAAATCCGGCAAATCACGCTGGAGTGTAGGCTCTCATCCTGAGATCACCACGGCATCAATAAGTCAAATCCTGGTATCCAAAAAAGCAAAAAAGTTTTCTTCCGGTATTTTTTCAATAACTTGAATGCTTTGCGGAATGACTAATTCAGGATTATGACAAAAGCGACATCTCAGATTACATCAGGGAGTAAATATGATACTTGCGATCTTATCCGGATAATCCACTAGTGTCGTTTTTTGGACTCAGGCTATCAGCATCCGATTGATATGTTTGGATAAATAAAGAATTATTGCTCACTTCTTCTTTGAAATGAAGGCGATTATAGTGTTCCGCTTTTTTACCTGTATTAAAATGACTTACGGGTCTAAAATATCACATCACTCTGGTATAAATTTCACACCTTGTTCTTTGTGGGCTAGTTGTTTGCGTACAAGTCATAATCAGATTATAAAAAAAATAAAAAAATGTGTTTATTAGTGTAGATAAGGCTTTCTAGAATCCAGGTCAATAGTGTCTCCAGTATATCAGATCTCTTCGTCACATTGTGGGCAGTAATCATGCTCTCAGGCTATATATCAATGTTTTGGGCAAAGTGAGAAGGTTGGAGTTATAGTTATATAAGGAAGTTGATAATTACTGAGTACCTTCTTGATAATATTTTTACAGTCATTACCGCTACTCACCCTTTCTCAAAGATATAGGTGTAGAACCGTTCATCAAGTATACTGACATTGCAGATCGTTTTGTAATTCCAGCACCTCAAAACAATCATCGGTAAAGTTTACAGGTAGTTGCGTGGAGTTTGTGTAATAAGGTGCTTGCTTGCTACCGGCTTGGATAATACCGGGAACTTGTTTCTGATCTTCTTTCGCAAATCTATAGGTGGTTCACTCTGCAGGAGTTGCTTCAAGATTATATAAATTTCCAGTTTCTTCCTGATATCATTTTAGTCTTTCTCTTATAAACTCCAAAACATCAAATGAAAAGGCGATTCACCAAGGAGTGCTAATATCTTCTTTGCTCTGGGTAAAGTTGAGTATAGCTTCGTTCATACCATTGATTCAAATAGTGGAAAAGTGATTCCTATAACTATAGAGATATCTTTTTGTGTAAGGGAATAGACCTACATCAAGCCATTTACTCAATTCCTTTCTTTTGATTTCAAGTGATGTCTTTGCTTGGCACATAAGATAATCCAGTCTATCAAAAAAAGCATCTTTA
>CAZLWR010000063.1:0-2950 GCA_964563595.1 uncultured Candidatus Peribacteria bacterium
AGAGACCATTGTTTCCAAACTTTCTTTTATTATAGAAAACAACTTTAGCTGATATCCAAAGTTGGTTATTAAACATGCAGGAATAGATGGCAATGGCAATGGTGTGGGATTTCTGGATCGCGACAATGGTTTATCTATTGTAGAGCAAATTGAAGATAGCATTCAAAAGTTTGCTAAACATAGCGGAGATAATCAGAATAAGCTTTTTGGACATGATTATATTGTCCAAGAATATGTTTGAAATAGGCTAGGGGAGGGTAGTATTACTTTCAGTGTACAAAATCAATCTATTGATAACTGGGGTTTGGCAAACAACATGGTTCGCAATGGCGAGTACTTTTGAAGTACAAATTATTTTCCTTATTTGACGGACTTTGAAAAAGCCCACATTTCTCAACAGTTTGAAAAAGATATAACTCCCTTATTGCAGCAATTACAGGCGGAATGAGTAAGATGAAACGTGTGATTTGATCTTATGTTTTGTAAACAGGACAATCAGGTAGTCATTAAGGTTTTGGAAAGCAATGGAATCAGCAGGACTACTGGAAGTAGCATGCCCAATAGTTTTGCCTATAATACACACAATACATACTTTGCTTGAATACCACTAACACCTGCTTTATTGGCTTGATCATATAGCTCACTGTCTCCTGAGTCTTTGTGCGACCTTGCACTTGTACTAGAGTCTGTTGGTACGATACCCGGTCAGGCTCAGATTATGAATATCAAATGTGAAGGTGTAGAACGAGGTCATCCCGTAGTGCGGGTTGCGGCAGCGTGACCTTCGCGAAAAGAGCTGCCTTCGCTATTTTACCAAAGCTGATTGCTCAACCAGGCTGGAACGCAACAAGTAGAAAAGATATTTCATTCTCTCTATAATCAGACTATACATATATAAATCAAAAGTAGACTCATATGCATCATACATAATCTGATTGCTATTTTTCTATTACATATACGAGCTCATTGTGAAACTGAAGTTTGTGAACCTGTTTAAACTCTGCAAAGAAGGGTTCATAGTTCTCTGAATAAAACTTCAGCATATTTTTCGATTTTTTGAAATAACCAATATTCACAATGGGAAATGAAATAACTAGATACTTCGCCTGAATACTATGGAGTATAGAAGGTGCTGAATCTTTTTGTTGAAAGTCTAAGGTAGAAAGGGTTTTAAAAATGAATGCTACATCATATACCTTCTCGGATTGATAACTGAGCAAGTCTTGATTGTATATATGCACTCAGGTATATCCCATGATTCCCGTAAATACTTTTACTATTTCCAAAAGCTCATTGTGGATATCAAAAGCATCGTATTCTATTGTTTTATCCAATCCCATCCAAGGTAAACAAATAGGATTGAGGCCACATGCTACATCCAGTATAGATTTTGGTAGTCAGCTTATGGCAAATATTTTTTGATAAAATTCTTCCATAATATTTACTCTTTCTCAAGATGACACATGGAGCTGAAGGGCAAATATGAGTTGTTTTTTTACTTCTTCATGGTTACCTTCCTTGATAGCTCAAAGTAAACGCTCATAAACTTTATTGATTTTTGTGCCATTGACGAAAACTCCATAGGTCTGATGGATTTTTGTTTTTGTGCCTTTACTAATTTCTTTAGGGTTTTTCCGTTTTTTCTGACTTTCAGCAACAATCCTGTGGATATACTCCAGATTGAATCATTGCTGTACCAGATGTTGGATAAGATCATCCTGCATTAGTTTCCAAAAAACTGCTCTAAATAATCTATCAATCTATTATAAAATCTAATATTGTGAATCGAAGCCAAACGAATTGCTAGTGTTTCGTTTACATCAAACAAATGGTATAAGTACGCTTTACTATATCTTTGACATGTATAACAATCACATCCGGTCTCTAAGGGGCTTGGATCTTTAAAAAAAGCTTCATCATCCATGTAAAACGCTTTGTAAAATCCCTTATCATCGAAATCTTTTTTCTCAAGCTGTGTTTTAAAGCTATAGATTTTCTTTTTCCTTGCTTCTCTGGTGGGTATTACGCAATCAAATAATCTATATCACATTTTATAACATGCTGTGATATTTTCCGGTCTTCCTATCCCCATGCCGTATTTGGGTAAATGATCAGGCATAAGGCTTGCTGTCAGTTCAAGAATATCATTTAATAGCACACCTTCACTATTTACTGGGAAACCTCCGAAACCATATCCATCGAAGCCTAGTTTGAGAAGTTCTTGAGCACAGTGTTTTCTGAGCCCTGGTTCGTTACCCCCTTGAATAATGCCAAACAACTTTGGTTTATTATCTTTACCTTTTGTTAGTCTTTCAAATACTTCCTTGGATTCTTTGGCTCGTAGTATCGTTCTTCTTACTGACTTTTCTTGTTCTTCCAATACGTCATCTGGCCTCGTGCAATCATCTAAACACATCAAGATATTCGATCCCAATTTCAATTGAGTTTGGATAGATTTTTCGGGTGAAAAAATAAACTTCTCCCCATTTTCTTTGAAGATAATCTCTCTGTCTAAAATAGTCCCATACTTTGGATTATCTCTAATAAGCGACATAATCTGAAAACCTCACGAATCACTCAATACCGTTTTGTCCCAATTCATAAATTTGTGAATCCCGCCTACATCTTTGATGATATTGGCTTTGCGATGTCTAAAAACATGATAGGTATTTACCACCACTCATTTGGTTCAAGCGGCTTCCAGGTCGCTTCCATCTACTCCGCGGACTACTCACTGCGTCGCGTCAGGGAAAAAAGCAGGTAATTTCAGATTATCCATATATTCAACTCAATAAAACAGATTCATTTACCTAGTATCTAAGTATACTATCTTTTCCAGTTATTGTATTTTCATATAAAAAAAATCTACTTTGAAAGCAGAGATTTAGACCATAGTAATGGCGGAACTGACGGGACTTGAACCCGCGACCTTCCGCGTGACAGGCGGACG
>CAZLWR010000064.1:0-2757 GCA_964563595.1 uncultured Candidatus Peribacteria bacterium
TATTTGAACCGGCTGTAGTAGTATTTAACAGATTGATGCAGTTATATACTGTATCAAACACCAATCCTACACGTCCGCGCATTAAATCCATACAGCCGCACAATAGAGTAATTATATCCGAAGAAAGGAGGAAAAAATAATGTTCTTCTTCTGGAGAAACAAACCCTCACTTAATAATCTGCCTGAAAGCAGATTATTCGATGAAACAAGTTTCTATGAACAATTTATCAAAGATCTTTATTCTTGTAAAAAAGAAGTAATCATTGAATCCCCATACGTCACTTCCTCACGCATGGAGGTACTATTACCTGTCTTTAAAAAACTCATATCCAGAGGGATAAAAACCCACATTATCACCAGAGATCCTATTGAACACGATGAAAATATGCGAGATCAGGCGACAAATGAACTTCTGGCATGCAGTGAAATAGGCATATCTGTAAAATTGCTCAGGGGAAATTTTCATCGCAAAGTCGCTTTGATAGATAATGAAATTATATGGGAAGGCAGTTTAAATATACTATCTCAATCTAATAGTCGAGAAATAATGAGGAGAACATTTGGCAAAAAATATGTTACAGAATATAAAAATTTCCTGTCAAAACACTAAGTTTGAAGCGCACCAATCATAGATACACATACTATTCATTTTTCAATATCTCAAAAAAATCTTTTATAAATGCACCTTTATCAACTTTCATCGCTACATGAACATTATTTTTCTTGTATTTACTCAAGCGCCTTTCAGCAACAGTCATACCATATGTATGTTTTCCTTCCGTTTCAATAACAATATCCATATCTACAAGGTTAAATGCTTTTGGATTCAAAAGAAAATATGCAGCAACTGCGTCATACACAAGTGCACCTCTTGTGCCTTCATCTTTGGCAATACCTTCAATAAACTCTTGCATCATACTTTTGATTGGTGAATAAAGAGATGACCCTTGGAGTGCATCAAATTGTTTGGCTGGAATCAACATATCATTACAAATATCTATTGGTATAAGGTATTTTTCAACAGGAGCACGAAAAACAATATCAGCAGCTTCAGGATCTACAACAAAATTAAATTCTGCAACTCTATTTTTATTGCCGGGTACATCTATTGCACCACCCATCATGACAATTCTTGAAATTTTACTAACTAGTTCTGGCCTTTCTATCAGTGCTCGAGCTATATTAGTGAGAGCTCCGAGTGTAAGTATTGTCGCATTGCTACCACAACTTTCAACGAAATCAATGATTCTAGTATGAGCATCTCCTGTAAGTTGAAAGTCTGTGTTTGACGTATCTGCTCCAGCCAAACCCGATTCACCATGAACAACAGCAAGCTGTAGTGGTCGTTTGAGAGGGGATGGGCTTCCTGAATAAATGGGTATGTCGCGTCTTCCTAATAGATCAAGGGTGTAGGCCGCATTGCGAGTAACGTTCTCAATGGTCGAATTACCAGCTACGGTTGTGAGAGCTCGTATGTCAAAATTGCCAGATTTTACAGCAAGCATAATAGCAAGCACATCATCATGACCAGGATCTGTATCAATAAGGAGCGGATTATTATTAATTAGTGTTTTCATAGTTATTTAAAATTATAAACTGCATTGATAACATCAGGTGCAATCACTCCTGAATATCCCTCTGGAACTGTATTTCCTATTAAGCAAGTTTTCATACCTAAGCTAGCTGCCGGAAAAATATCATATTGGTAAGAATCTCCTATACTAAGCACTGCATTCAAAGGTACATCTAAATTTGTTGCTATCTGAGAAAAAAGTTCCTTACCCAAAACCATTTTTGGAGGACCATTTTGTGGAGTATATGCCTGATATATATCAAAGTCTTTATCAGGATCAATATCACACTCTTCAAGAATCCTTCTAGATAGTCCTTCTGCTGTACTAGTTACAGCAGCGGTAGCTATTCCTTGCTGTTTTATTCTTTGAATTAATCTATTTACATCTTCATTGGGCGCAAAGTAACCTTTTGGATTAAGCCGACACATCACGTTATAAATACTAGTAAATTCAGGAGTGGTAAGAGTAAATTGTGGAAAAAATTCAGCTAGCTTACCTGAAAATAATGCCTGTTCTCCACCTCCAAATTTCTCCCTAAAAAAATCGGCTATCATTTTACCAGTTTCATAATCTACCTGAAGATATTCAGCAATTGCTGTATTAATTGCCGGACCGTATTGCCTGTAAAATTCTGGATTTTTTGCCTTAACAAGCGTATCATCTATATCAAATATAACTGCTTGTATACCAGGCAATATTTCTTGTTCGACAGAAGCCTCCCTTTCTATTTGGTATGGGTGCATATTAATGTTTAATACCTGCATATAAACCTGTAGTTTCTATATACTGTTGCAACTTTTCAATTGCAGCACCTGAGGTGAGTATCGTTAGAGCCTGATCAGTGCACTCTTGCATATATTCTCTATTTACTGAATGAGCATCTTCATTTAAAGCGTCTGAATGATTAAGGGCATGCCTTAAAAAAAGTCCGAGTCCCATAGTCATTGCCAAATAATGAGTTCGAGTAAAATTACCACCTTGAAGAGCCTGCACATTTGCTTCAAGAATATCAGCAACAGTATTTGGTATTTCCAGATCTGCAAAATTCATCTTTTCAAGAGTAGTTTGTGGAAAAAAATCTTGAGGTTGAATAACATACGTGCCTCTACTACGACCTTCATTATAGAATGCTACTATGCTTGAGTAACAAGGAAGAGCTATCTCATCAAGACGAATATGTTCT
>CAZLWR010000065.1:0-2502 GCA_964563595.1 uncultured Candidatus Peribacteria bacterium
TTTTTATTACATGTAGTAGATAATCTGATTACTGAAGAGGAAAAAACACCTGATTATCGTGCTCGTCAACAAGAGTATGATTTTTTCAGATTATCAGATATGCAGAAGATTTTTAAACAGGAGGATATAAAAGTTATAAGCATGAAAGATATAGGAAGATAGCCCTTATATGATAGATTTATCGGCTAAGAATAATTCTATTGACACTTGTATACTATTATATATTTGTACGGTAATTTATTGGTAATGATGCTTTATCTTTTTGTGCCACAATGGACTATCTTGCTCTTATCCAGGACTATTTGAAAAAAAGTATTACATGATGATATACGGTCGTGTCCAAATGATGGGACTATGAGGTGATCATTTGTGAAGGAATGATTTTCCGTTTTCCAAAAAATCAAGATAAGCTCTTAGATATCAAAGCAGAAAAGAAAAATCTGGATATTATAGCTCCTCGTGTTTCGCTCCCTGTGCCTCACTATACTATTGTGGATAATACTTTTATTGTCTACCCCCTTATACAAGGAGTTACTTTGGATGAGCTTTCGTCTCCCTATACAGATCAGGTTATATCAGATCTTTCGCAATTTATTAAGGAGCTTCATAGCATACCTCTGGAGGTATTTGATTATAAGGAAGAAGTAAAACAAGAAAGTGAGGAAGATAAAAAGGGATTTCATGAATTTGTAAATGGGCTCAAGCAAACCATAGAAATTAGATTGAGTGGCAAAGTTCCGGCTACGGTTATTACAAATCTACATCAATATATGGATGAGTTATTTTTTACCTATTCATCACCCAAAAAGGCATTTGTGCATGGAGATCTTCAAGGTAAAAATATTATTTATAATCAGAATACAGATAAGATATCATGAATTGTAGATTTTACTGATAGTAGGGTAGGAAGCATAGAGCTGGATTTTTGTCACTTTTATGAATTGGGAGACGGTATTTTGGAAAAAATGGTACAGTGATATGCATGATTTGTAGATAAAGATTTTATTGAGAGAGTTTTCTTCTTGTCTAGAAGGGGAGTTATTTTTGAGATTGAGAATGATGACCTCTATGCCAACAAGTTTGACTATCTACTGACACAGTTACAAAAGTATAAATTTATGTAGTATAACGTTGTTGTTTATCTTCTTACATAGAATAATGACAGATAGGACACTTGGCTTAGTTATGGACTCTCCCAATCAAAAACTCATAACCATGAGACACTTTCGCTCTAAAGCCCAGGATTTTGCTGCAAAGTTATTTGAACTCAACGAGGCGACCCAAGGAGGTTTCAGGTCCGATGTCGATTTAGTTAGTGCATTGAAAGCCGAATATTCCAGAGAAATCTGACACGATTTTTTTTCTTGACTCAGCAGTAAGGCACAGGACTTTTATGAGTCATCTTATTTTCTTTATAAAGACTTATTTTCTCGTATTTTGACTGACCCGGTAACTATTCAGGTATCCCCTTATAGAAGATGTATTGAAACGATAGCGTTGATTTTATCAGATTGTAGTCCGTCTCTTGCTATGGATATCAAGAATTCGAGATGTGAACACTATGAATTCGAAATTGACGGCGTCCCGATAACCCTCAAAGTTAATGATTTGCTTTCAGAAAGAAGTATGGGAAATATTATTCTTCCGGAATTGTTATTGCCGCAAGAAGATACCAGAGAGGGCTATGACCAATTGACTTTACCCCAAAAGCAAAGATTACGGTATTATGAGAAAATCAATGGCGGCGAAAGTATGGTGGATGTGATGGTAAGATGTAAATTGATGTTACAGGAATTTATACAATCTGGTGAAAACCAAGTTTGGATATCTCACAATCTTTTTCTGAATCAATTGATCAACACCGTTAAAGGCTCATCTTATTTTGGTTATGCAGATGAGGATAATAAGAATCTTCCCAATGGGTATATCAATGTGTTTGATCTTCAACAAGGGGAAGTAGTTCCTCAGATTATAGGACATACTCTCAAGGCCACTGTTCCAGTTGTAGAAATTAGGGAAGTGTCGGTAAATGGCGTAGCTGCTGTTTAGTGTTTATTTATTTATCTTCAGCGTATGGCTACCGTTTGTATTGAAACAAGTTTGAGCTCTTCTATCGGCTGAGGTGTGCGTTTACCATCTCAGTGAACTATTTATACAACTTGGCAAGCTGACTCACCTGATATCATAAGAAGTATCAATCTCAAAAGATTTGGATTGGAAGTCGAACCTTTGCCTCAAGAGTTGTTTGCTACGGTGCTCACTGATCCAGACACAAATATACAAATAGTATCAAACAATTGATCATTTTCCTTGCCTTGATTATACCCTAGTCCCAAATATCATCCCATTCTCTCCAAATCTTGATTGGTGAAACTTTTTTCTCAATTCCCTGAATTGGATACGTATATACCTAAGTCATTTGTTTTGGCTCAGCAAGAGATTGAAAAAGAGACCATTGTTTCCAAACTTTCTTTTATTATAGAAAACAACTTTAGCTGATAT
>CAZLWR010000066.1:0-2327 GCA_964563595.1 uncultured Candidatus Peribacteria bacterium
CGTTGACTTGCCGACATTTGGTCTACCGATTAATGCAACTGTTCCTGTTTTCATATGGTGAAATACTCCTTACTTACGGGCTGTTTACACATGAAATGAGTAAAGAGAGTAGTAAGCAGAAAGACTTTTAGCTTTCGGAGCATGCTATATTATATCAAATAAGCCCCATAGAATGTCTAGATTCCTTGAATGTCTTGATGTGAAAGTAGTGAGTATTAATTTCTTGAACAATCTTCTATATGGCATGAGGTATTAGCCATCTATAACAAGATAATTTTGGTACAATAGAACAGTCAATTTGACAATTTGGGGGATCGTTCAACGGCAGGACAGTAGCCTTTGGAGCTACTTATCCAGGTTCGAATCCTGGTCCCCCAGCACGACTAGATTAAATAATTATCTTTAATTTAAATAAACTAAAATGGCAGAAAAAACTCCAGTCCAGGTTCATTTTGATGATGTCAATACCCTATTTGGTGCAGGAGCTCCATTAACCCCAGAAGAACTAGCGATATCAACAGGGGGAGATGCCCTCGATTTTACTGGCGTACATCTCGTACAAGCTTCTCCAGAGTTAACTCAAATGGCGCGAGATCGAGATGCTCGCCTGATTCGTATGGCTGGTATGGATGCCGAAGGTGATGGCCCTATAGGTGCGGCGTTATTAGCGAAGGATATAGAACGCGGTCTGAGATGGTTGTTTGGAAAGTCTTAATTTAATGATGGGTATGTATTCCATCTAAAGTAACTATCGATTTTGTTATCTTCTTAAGCTTGTGTTCCTTATGATATACTCCTTTTATGTCTTCACTCAACGATCTTGAAAATGATATCAGAGAGCTCCAGGAAAGAAATAGGAAAGTTGATCTGGATAAAAAATGGGAGACAAGCTATGCACGACGCTCTCTCCTGATAGTCTTTACGTATATTGCAATAGGATTATACCTTAATGCAATACATGTTTCTGACCCCTGGCTCAATGCAATTGTTCCGACAATAGGTTTTTTCCTTTCAACATTGACCCTGCCATTTTTCAGAAAGATGTGGGAGAAATGGAAATAAGTTAATTGCAGGTAACCTCTGATATAATGCCTAATATGCACAATCGAGTTGGTTTAGGTACTTTTCCCCTTTCGAGCGTTTTTTCTGAAATAACCCCTGAAAATTCTAAAGATATTGTAAGAAAATTTATAGATAGTGGAGGATATTATATTGACACAGCTCCGATGTATGGATTTGGGGAAATAGAAAAACTTTTAGGGGAGGTCTTAAAAGAATTCTCAAGGGAAAAATTTTACATTGTTACCAAATGTGCGTATAAAGATGTCGAGGGTAAAACTTTTCAAACAATTCCTCGTGGTGCGAAGTATGAGGAAGTTATTAGAGAATGCGAAATATCACTGAAGCGTCTAAATCTTGAATATATTGATCTTTATTTTGTACATTCGCCAGATCCTGAAGTTCCTTTTGAAGAAACAATGAGCGCCCTTAGCGCACTGCAAAAGCAAGGAAAAATTAAGAAAATTGGAGTTTCAAATGTCGACTTAAATCAACTAAAGGAATACAAAAAATATGGAGATGTGAGATATATTCAAAATAGATTTAGCCTCATTAATAGAAGTATTGATAAAGAATTTGAGATCTATCTTCTTGAAAATAATATCGTATTAGTGCCATATCAAGTTATTGATAGGGGACAGCTCACAGGAAGCTTGATTGAGGGAATAGAATTAAGAGATGGAGATTTGCGGATAGGTAGGAGTGATTGGACTCAAGATAAATTGGAATTATTATCGGAGTGGTCACGAATAAATATTTCACCAATTGCAAAAAAACTAGGTATAACAATAGGGCAGTTATCAATGGCATGGGCACTTCATCAAAAATATGTAGACTTTATTATAGTTGGACTAACAAATTCTGAATACATCCCAATAAATCTTAAAGCAAATGATATTAAGCTCGGTAGCGATGTTCTTCTAAAAATTGATGAAGCATACTTAAAACTTGAAGACGAAGTCATGCAAAAATATCACCAATCAATCAGGGAATTCAGGGGTTTAAATGAACATTATTATTAAGAGTAAAATAAGTGTATGAAAGACACTTTAATGTCGGTGTTACGTAATAAAAACTCGACAATAGCTGAGTTTCGTGATGCTGCTGATAAACTTTCAACTCTTCTCGCAGCCGAATCATCTCAATTTATCCCGCATACACCAATAACTTTGCAAACGCCTCTTGCCGAAATGGAAAGTACAGTAATTAAATCAGATGACATCGTTATTATTCCAATACTACGATCTGGCCTTGCGATGCTTCCTGCT
>CAZLWR010000067.1:0-2274 GCA_964563595.1 uncultured Candidatus Peribacteria bacterium
TATTCATATATATAACAATTACAAAGCCATTACTATTTCACATTAGGGTCTAATTCGCTATGATTTATGTTTGTGAAACTTTTATACTCTACGCTTAATTTTGTTTCTAGACTACTACCAAACATACCTACGTATGATACGTCACAGTGTGTGACTCCCTTTATGGAAAAATCTTTTTGTTACTTACGACAATGGAACATCAAAGGATATCCTACAAGATGGAACGGTGAGCTGTGCGTATTTTGTGAGTTGTATTTTGAAAACCTTCAATCTCACCAGTGCTACATTTGCCAATGTCAGTAGCCTGGAAAAATCATTATTGGAGTATTGACGAAAAACCATCCAAGCAGATACGCCATCAGATCAGATTATACCATGATCTATTATTGTTCGAGATGAAAAAACAGGCAATGAAAAAAAAGACATCTATTGAAACAAAAGATCTGGGCATGCACATATAGGATTTTACATCTGAGATGATCAGGCAATTAGCAATATGTCAGATGCTTTTGACGTAGATGCCCTCCCAGCAAAATCGCCACAACAACATCACTATACCTACAATGGTACCCGTGCAATCAAATATATTCTCTATTTTAATTTCCATATGTCTTTGGCAGAACACTTTGCTCAAGATAAACCAACTATGTTGTTCAACAAACAACTCGAAATACCCTTTATTGGACAAACCGCTGAACGACTTTCAAGACCTGAATATGGGCTTACCCAAGAAGAAATAGATCGAGGACTAGGCAAAGAAGCTGATCTCAAAAATGGAAGACTTTGCGGTTTGTCGTGCCTGCTCATGGCCAATAATTATCTTTGTGACAGTAAAAAAACATATAGAGATTGTATACATTATCGTGATCAGAAACATTCTGATAATCTTCTTTATCGATCCAACCAAGCCTGACGGTATCACGGCGGTCTCCTTGAGATTGCTAAAACTTGGTGATTGGATGGGAAAGTTCTCAATTTACATTACGAAGACAGCATCTGATTCAAAACATTGTTAGCCGATTGCATTGATAACAAAAAAGCACTCATATGTTCGGTTTCTGCAGAGTTCAATACAGAGAAAAGAGGCGGTCATTTGGTTGTGATCAGATGATACAACCGGAATGGTTATCAAGAAGAACTCATCATCAATGATCCGCTAGATCCAAAGGCCGCAGAAGGATTCCCCGGAGCACCGATCAGCATCCCCTTGAATCATTTTCTCCAGTGCCGAAGCGGCAAATACATCATAAAAATGAATCAACAATAATTATTTTCTATAATCAGAATAATTAGTAATCAAATATATTGCCCTCCCCCAAGGCATCAAAAGCATCGGACTCAAACCTAATGATTCAGCCTATAAATGGTTTTGCATCAAATTTGGTTTTAATAATGACTTCAGCTTGTCTGATAAGAGGGTTAAACTGTTTTTTCAAAGCATCAATAATCAAATCTTTATCTGATGCATTATCCCAACAAAGCACTATTCCAGCAATCTTGTTTTCTACTGCCTCATAAAATGCAGTATTTTCTGCCTTATACGCTTGCCTTTCTTGGGGTGTTGAACCTGATAGGGAATTGATTCCTCTTTGAGACCAGTTAGGTCTGCCAGTATAAGTATAACAAAATACCTCTAAAGGAAAGTTAGCCGAAAAGTAATGTTTTTTTGGAGGCAAAGTCGTATAGGGTGGATGCTTGATATGAGAATCTACCGGCAGGTTTTGTTTTACCAATCCTATACGCAGTCACACTTCCTGACCAATCTCGTGTCTCAGCACAGTAAAGAAGGTGGACCATATTTGATATTCCAGTTCCCGCAAGGTATTACCCTGAAAGCTTCCATGAGCAGTTGCAAAAGAATATCCTTTCCCCAACCATGTTATTTTGATGCTTTTCAAATAAGTTTCATACTTTTGTAGTATCGTTCTAGCAAATTCCGGAGCTATTCTTGTACCAAGAAAATTAGCAGCTTGATCAAGAATACTTTTACTGATAGGCTGAAAAGCTTCTTGAATACCTTCACTAATCAGAGCATAATTTGCTTGTTTCTCTTGCTCCATATCATTAGCAAAAGCGTCTTTCGCACTAAGTTTCATAATCTCTATTAAATAAGTAAATATACTATAATCAGATTGTATCTGAGCGAAATACTACATAATCTTATTGGGTGAATATGAAACAATATTTCAGTGGTTTATTGCATATTCTATTGACATTTACACTAAATAAACTATAGATAATCATACTTATCTGTTTCCAGATCAAGTACAAAAA
>CAZLWR010000068.1:0-2100 GCA_964563595.1 uncultured Candidatus Peribacteria bacterium
GCTCAAGCATATCCCGTTCTTTTTTTAAGGCTCGTTCGGAGGCCTCTGCCCTTTCGAGTGATCGCTCCATCTCTCGATTCGAAAGCCACGAGACAATGGTGATGATAAAGAGGGAGATGGAAGCTGTTAAAGCTTCGAAAAGGCCTGGCGGTTCATTGTACCAATAGTTGTTATATTGAATATAATGAGATCCTTGCAGATAACTTAACGTTAAGAGTGTTATTGAAATAATAATTGTTTGAAATATTGCAAATTTCGAACTTATTAATATTCCGGCTAATACTATATCAATGGCATAGATTAACAAGGCCTGAGGAACATCAGCTCCCCAACGTATTGAAGAATATGATGCTCCAAAATAGAAAATGTAAATTAAGGCGATTGAGCTAAGTCTTTTGTAGTTTTTTTTGGAAAGCCAAATAAGGAGTAAAAAAAATATAGAAAAGCCAAAGACAACTAACGGGTTATCGCCTTTATGAGGGTTATCATTTAGAACGCTTGTATAGAAAAAAGAAATATAATTAACAAGAAATGCCACAACTGATAATACAAATGCTCCAACTAGAAGAATATTGAGGATAATTTGTTTACCTGGAACTTTATTTGAATTTATCACTATCCAGATTTAATTAATACGTTTCTGAACCAAGAATACAATTATTTTTTGAATAGTCAAGTATGCGAAAATTAAATCTCCCAGCGTTTTCAGCCGGGAGATAGCTAGCTAATTACTACCTTGATTAACAACACCAGGGATTTCCTGCCTTCGCCTCAGCGCGGACGATCTTTACTGCTGTTGTTTCGTTTCTTGCGGACTTGTCCGTCAAGATTTTTTTAAGTGCATTGCTCATGTTTTCACCCCCTTTCGATGTTATTATGTCGCGGCATTCGACAATTTATAACCTCAGTTTTCTATTCTTTTTCTTGTATTTTGTATCCGATTCCATGAACCGTTTTAATCAGTTTTTGCTGAAATGGTTTATCGATTTTGTCACGCAAATACTTAATATGAACATCAACGGTATTACTGAGTTCATCGGTACCTTGCTCCCAAACATGCTCTAAAATCATCCCGCGTGTGAGAACTCTATTTGAATTTTTCATGAGGTATTCAAGCAAATCAAATTCCTTACGCCGAAGTCGTATGCTTTTATGATCGCGCACAACTGTTCTCGTAATCGAATCGAGGGATAGGCTTCCAACCATAAGCGCATTAGTGTGACTCCCAATAGACCTCCTCATCAGCGCTCTCATGCGAGCTATGAGCTCTGATGGGCTAAACGGCTTTGTTAAGTAATCATCTGCTCCAGAGTTGAGCGCTTCAACTTTATTTCCGACTTCATCCTTGCAGGTAAGAAATAATATCGGAGTTTCAATTTTATTCTTACGTAAATATGAACAAATCATTAAACCATCCATATCAGGCAAGACATAATCAAGAAGAATTAAATCGTAATCATTGATCTGAGCGAGGTATTCACCGTCAGCTCCAGTATGGGCAACATCAACAATAAAATGCTGCTCAAGGATTATCTTGATGCTATCAGCGACATCTTTCTCATCTTCAATAATCAGTATTTTCATACTATGAGCATCATACACTATGATTATTAAAAAAATATTAAAAGGAATTAACTAAAATTTAATCCTCTCCCAGGGTGAATTTACTTAAATTGCTATAATAGGACATGTCAAAAAATCGTACAGTTATTTCAGAAAATCGACTACACAGAATTACACAGGTAGCATCCCAACGGCAAAAAGGCCTGACTGTTGTCCTTGAGGACGTGCATGACCCTCATAATGCTGCTGCAGTGCTCCGTTCATGTGATGGTTTTGGCGTACAAAATGTTCACTTTGTATTTACAAATCAGCCTGAATATAATCCGGCAAAAATCGGGAAGCAATCATCATCTTCTGCACATAAATGGCTGGACTTTTCAATCCATCATTCAATTGAGAAATGTTACAACAGTCTACACAAGGAAAACTATGAAATATGGGCAACTGTTTTAGATGAAGACAGCGTAGATTTGTACACGGCGGATTTTACGCATCATAATATAGCCCTCGTATTTGGAAATGAGCATGCAGGCTTAA
>CAZLWR010000069.1:0-2081 GCA_964563595.1 uncultured Candidatus Peribacteria bacterium
ATCAACCCTTATACGCCTCCTATTCATACGCAGGAGAAAAAGCAACTTATCAAAGAAATAAGTGCTCTCAAGCGAGGTAGAAAAAAAGAATTAGTTGAAAAAGAAATATTTTATAGAGTGGGAGCATAATGAATAAGCTGAGAAGATTTTTCGAACCCACTAAACAATATAGATGGGTTTATGTTAGAAGTATACTTTTGGCATTTCTTATGTTTTGATTTGATGTGTATGTGGTTGTATTGTTACAACTTATCGTAAAGGGCATTGAAGTGAAAGATGTTCATATGATTTTTTGATATCTTGTATTATTTGTATCATCCTATGCTGTATTCTCGATTATTAAGTACGTGTGTAGAGACTACTGACGACTTATATTATGAAAACTTAGCGAACAAGTATTATATAGTGAATATTTGAAAAAGTTTCTGATGGCAGATAATACTAAAATCGAAAAGATAGGTACAGGCAGAATGATTTCCATATTGAGTCAAGGTACAAAAACGCGAAGAGACTCTTTAGAAGGCGTGAGTCGATTCATACCAGAGATTATTGTTAGTATATGATTTGTAGTATATGCTCTTTCAAGCTTATATTGGGTTTACTGATTATTCTACATTGCACTATTTATTGTAGTGTTCTCATTAGCTCATCATATTAACTCTTATGCAATAAGTGCAAGGTATGCAATGAAGGAAATCCAGGTGGCTTTGTCTAGATCCAGTGTGCGTATGATGATGTCTAAACAGGAAGTCCTTCAATCGGGGAAACTAGATCAAGAAATAGATAATTATACTCAGGGCATCACTGAGGAATATCGCTTTTCCAGTAAAATGAACAAATATTTGTGGCGAATGTATGAAATACCAATTTGGTTATCGCAGTTGTTGGTTATCGTTATCATTGTATATGTTATTTTGAGTATCAAAGGATGATACTTTGAGTATAGTCTTTTTATAGGATTAATGGGTGCGTGGTGATATAGCAGTAAATCAATCATCAAATTCATCAATCGATTTAAGGGCTTTACAAAAGATTTCGTGCATATTGAAAAGTTACGAAACACTTTCGATGAGCTACCTTCAGTACTATGATATAGCGAATGAAAAACCTTCTCTTATAAGGACTGAGATATACAATTTCAAAATGTCGCTTTTTCTTACTTAGATAATAAACCTCTTTTTTCTGACTTTTCTCTTAGTTTACAATGATCTAAGAAAATAGCATTGGTGTGATCTTCCGGTTCTGGTAAATCTACTCTCATAAAACTTATAGCCTGATACATTAGACCAGACTCTTGATCAATCATAGTGGACTGACAAGATTTGACCCAAGTATCATTACAATCATATTATCAGCATATTTGATATCTTACTCAGGACCCCTCGGTGTTTGACGGAACCATTAGAGAGAATTTGTTTTATGCGGTACAGGCAAAAAAATTCAAAACTAAAAAGTCTGAACAAGAAGAATTGGATCGTATTATTCAACTTGCCCAGTGTCAATTTATTTACGATTTGCCGCATGGACTAGATACTGAGATAGGTGAAAGGGGAGTCAGATTATCTTGATGACAAAAACAAAGACTTGCTATTGCCAAAATTATGCTTAAAAATCCTGAGATTATCTTGCTCGATGAACCGACTTCTGCATTGGATAGCTTCTCAGAAGACGAAGTAAGCAAAGCGATGAATAACTTATTTGAATGAAGAACTGTGATAATTATAGCACATAGACTGCAGACGGTGAAACATGCGGATGATATTATCGTTATAGACCAGGGGAAGGTGATTGAAAGAGGAGTCCATCAGGAACTTATTGAAAAATGATGATACTATGCTAAGATGCTGGAACTACAAAGTGGCTTTTAGTTTTTAACGTTCTATTATGCAGCCCATACAAGACGATACCAAAAAAGCACTTGCACATACTATTGATAGTAAACCGAAAGGGATGATGGGATTTTTGCATACCTGACTTACGGAATTGGGTAAAGAGGCAAATCATACTATAGATTTCATGTTTTGAAGAAAGTGACCCAAGACTAGCATGATCACTAAAGATATGTCAGACTTTGAAAACAA
>CAZLWR010000070.1:0-2038 GCA_964563595.1 uncultured Candidatus Peribacteria bacterium
ACAATAATAAAAAAGAATGTTATATGGGTAAGAGTGAGGGTTTAAAGCTATGCACTATGCAAGAGGTTGTAGCATATTCTATTGTTCGTGCAATACTTTTTTGCAGTGTTATGTTGGATATATTGCCTATTGGAGAGTGAGGTGATTTTGACTTAGATCTCGATATGTTTGATCGAGACTTTGAAGACGTATGAGACGACCAAGCAAAAGAGAAGAAGATTATGGACGATCTATCTGATCAACTTAATGGATTCAAAAATCTAGAAACAATGAATCAACGACTTTTTTGTTTTGAAAAAGACTTTGTGGACGCTCCATTGAAAAAGAAAATAAAGTTATTGTTCGATCAGTTGCAACATGGTAATCAACAAATATATCAGGCACTATGAAAACATTTCGACAACTTTGATCAGTATAAAGGCACTCTTGTTATTCCAAATAATATTAATCTGAAAAATGTAGCTTATTATAGTGTTCGCTTTACTGGTAAACATGCTGGCATACGAGAGGGGCTTAATGTATTGTCTTCAAGAAATCCCACTAGGCTCACCAAGAAAAATGCTATGATGTATGTATATCTCACTTTCCTCATGTATATGTTGAAAAACCAATTTTCTTCCGGAAGCAGTCAAACAACTCTCAATACTAAAACCCTTGAAAAACTAGAACAATTAAGTGAATCTACTACTGTAGAGTTTGTATTACAGTTTTAACCTTTCCGATTGTTTTAGTATCTATTTCCCTCGATCCATGTCTATTGACTTATTTGAAGAAATCAAACTGATAAATGAGTACTCTCAGCCTTATTGGACAGCAAGAGATATGGCTAAGATATTAGGATATTCTGATTATCGTAACTTTTTAAAAGTAGTAGAAAAAGGCAGGCTAGCATGCAAAAACAGTGGCCAAGACTGTGATGATCATTTTGTTGAATTCAACGATATGATAAACACCGGTAAAGGAGCCAAAAGATTCATGGATAATATTAAGCTCTCCAGATATGCTTGTTATCTCATTGTACAAAACGCCGATCCAAGTAAACAAATTGTGGCTCAGGGGCAGGCATACTTTGCTACTCAAACGAGAAAACAAGAAGCATATGAAGCACGTAAACAACTCGCTGCAGATAAAAGAAGATTAGATATCAGATCTGAGATGGCCGTCCACAATAAAAAACTCATTGGGGCAGCAAGGCAAGCCTGAGTAACAAACTATGCACAGTTTCAAGATTCAGGATATATAGGATTGTACGGTGGATTGAGGAAAAAACAACTCGCAGAGAAAAAATGACTTGATCCGGAAGAAACAATATTGGATTATATGAGTAGCGAAGAGCTTGGTGCTAATATGTTTCGTGCTACGCAAACTGAAGCAAAGCTCAGGAGGGAACTTGAATATGGTAAATCTATGGGACAGGAGGTGGCTAATGAAATACATTATGATGTGGGGAAGAAAGTCAGACAGACGATTCAAGAGCTTGGGGGAACCATGCCTGAGGAGTTGCCTTTAGTGGAGCATATCAGAGAAGTAGAAAAAAGACTCAAGGAGATGAAGTATGATGATCCTATACCATTGAGTGGCGGGATGGAAGATGCGGCACCTGCGGGTATTGGCCAAGCCTCTCATATCCTACCAGCTAATGTCAGTGCTTTACAAGATATTATTCAGATTATCAAATCTTATCCCGGAGAAGAAATAATCAGACTCTGAGACGGTGCTTATAGAGTTTCACCCGAAGGGAAAGATCTTCTTATGAGATTACTGGATCAAATAGACAAAAATTAAATAAAATTATATTGCATTTTTTTATATTTATGATATAGTATCAATACTTTATCATGTAAACTCTTCTCATGAAAAAACGTATTGTGTTATGACTACTTGTGGTACTGGCTCTTTGCTGAGTAGGCATAGGTCATGCAAAGATACTGAGTGTGCCGGGGACCAGATATGGCTATTACAATGATAGTATTTATAATACTAATTATTATTACCAAACTACTACCTATACCAACGCAGCTACCTATATTCCTTTTAC
>CAZLWR010000071.1:0-2015 GCA_964563595.1 uncultured Candidatus Peribacteria bacterium
ATGCATCCTATGGTACAAAGAATTCGGAGGCTGTTTAGTAATAATTCTTCAGATCATCAAATAAATGAGTGAATATCTGATGATTTGTTTAGTGGTAATCTAAAGTATGAGAAAAAGTTTCGAAAACATGAAAGTAAGGTCTATAAGAAATTACGTAAAACGCTAGGAAGTATAGATGAACAATGGAAAGAATCTCCGCATTTAAAGGCCACCTTCCCAGAACGTCAATACCCCATATCATGCCAACTGGTTGAGTCTATACTAGAGGAAAGTAAATTTATTGCACCAGGCGGCCCATGAACGATAGACCCAAGTAAAATTGAAGAATGGTTGAAGGTACTGAACCATGACACACAATACTGGCATATCAAACAAAATGGTCTTTATCTCAGTTGGTTCAGAACACAATATAGCGACCCAGAACTATTTTATGATTAAAATATAAACTTCAAAGAACTATATGCAACAAACACATCTACCACAAAAACAAGAGATACAGCAAGGACCACTGGTCAGGGCTTTTATGCATCCCGTAGTACAAAAGATCTGGAAAGCATTGGGACTTCAAAAAGATGCATGAAGTGAAGATACGAGTATGATAATTGGTGGGTTGTTTAGTGGCTCTAAAGTCTCTAATGAAACTGAAATATTTCGAAAACATGAAAAAAAAATATACAAAGAATTAGTAAAAGAATTAAGAAATTTAGATAAACATCGATTTAGATCTCCCGCGGATAGGGCCACCTTCCCACAACGTAGTTTCCCTCTTACCCATCAAAAAATAGAAGTTATTTTGGAAAAAAGTAAGTTTATCGCTCCCGAATGACCGTGAAGCATAGACCCGAGTAAAATCGAAGAATGGATAAGAGTCTTTCACACATTTGGAGACGATTATCGATTAGAAGTCAGAGGGCTTCAGATGAGCTTAGGATTTGATAGTGAATCATAATAAATTCATACGACATAACAATATTTTATTATCTCCACAATAATCATGAAAGAATTCTTTGTCTCAAAACATCATGTACAATCATCAGAAGATCTTCCGTTTTCAGCAGTTGAGTACAGTCAATTCAAATATGGCTCAGGAAATATTGCAGTCAAATATGGCGAAGAACTTGCCGAGGTTTTTATCACTGAGATTCTGGCTACATACAGGCAGGTTCCTTCTATGGTAGCATTTTCTAGTCCCAGAGTCGGCCTACCTACCGCGAGCGATGCCTTAATGCAATCGTTCATAAGAACAGTAAATGCTTTCTTCCTTCAGGAAACTGGTATTGAGCCAATGAGGGAAGGAATCATCAAAAAAAAAGTATCTCATATAGGTGACTACTCTGCTATGGATAAAGTCGGTAGAGATGCCATGCTTCAAAGCAAAGACTTTAGTCTGGATCCAAGCATGATTAAAGAGAACGATGTAGTTGTTAGTGTGGACGATATCAAAATAACCTGATCACATGAAGGAAGAATCCGCGAAACACTACAAGCTGCCAACGTCCAAAATGACGTATTTTTTACTACCTATGCAGAACTCACCAATGATGCTATTGATTCAGGAATTGAATCCGTTCTCAATAGTTATAGTGTTAAAACCCTGGATGATGTTCAGGCGATTATAGATAACAATGATTTTGTATTAAATACGAGAGTCACCAAACTCATCCTCAAAGTTCCTCTAGAAGAGTTCAGAGCCTTTATACACAAGCAGACTCCGGAGTTTACTAGAGAATTGTTACTGTGAGCTATTTCCAATAAATACGATCAAGAACCAACCCTAGCACACACCATTTCTTACTTACAAACTATTGTAGAAGAAGTTATTGCATAATAAATAATCATTAAAATACGCCAATATAGAATTTAGACACATTCTATATTGGTTTTTAAATTAAAAAACTAAGTATGAAAGGGATATGTATAAAGTGATTAAAATATACTTGACATTAGTATATAAAAAGTTACTAATTCGAATGTGAATGTTGTTCGTTACTATCAATTCAAATTCAATTAACGCA
>CAZLWR010000072.1:0-1967 GCA_964563595.1 uncultured Candidatus Peribacteria bacterium
TTGAAGTATCATAATTCAACGAGTTTTTGTTGTAGTAGCGATACTTCTTTCCCCAATTTCTTTCCGTCCCATGAACCAGGATTGAAGGTATGCTTGAAGATATCACAAACAGCCTCGTTATTATTTGTATTATCAGTGCTGACTGTATTATTAGGAGTAGCTTCTACTTCACATCTTCCTGCCGTAATGTTTGTTGCTCATGCTACTTGCGCTAAGCAGCTATTGCTAAACGTTTGGGGAATAGGATCGCAAGGAGCTTTGATACATTGTACTTGTTTTAGACCACATACTGGTGCATATTCTATAGTACACACAATTTGGTTGCTTTGGGCATGACTGACCGCAACACTAATAATTGCTAACATGCCAAATACAAAAACAATTTTTTTCATATGCAAATATTATAGTGTAATAAATTGATGTGCTAACAGCTAATGCTATGGTAAATATTCAGGATAGGGACACGATACTTTTGATAGACAAAAAAACCAGTATATTATTGAATGATATACTGATTTGTACAGTGTGTATTATGCTTTTTTGTGTTGAAGAAATTCTTTTTTTGTGATTTCATTAAATAGTATTAAACCATAGGCTGAATTATGGGGATTATTTTCGTCGGTCATATATATTTCTTGAGAGTTAGGGTTATAGATATAAACATAATCTTTATCTGTAGAAAGTATAAAGTATCCACTTGGCATTGTTGGTAGACCTCTTTCTATTCTCACTAATCCCAATAGACTATTCCGAAAGTCGCCGCGAGTTGAAAAGACATTATCGAGTTCTACGCTTGGATTATAGTATTTTATGTCGTTATAGAGTTCGTCTTTTGTTGTCCTATTGTCTAGAACTATTGGCCTTTTTGCGTTTCATATAAAGTTTTCTATGTCTTTCTGACTTTTTTTCGTGAATATGCCCAATCTACCGACAAGTGTATTCCTTAGTGCAGTGTTTACTGGATTGAACGCATTTGGTGGTAAAATATTGTTTATCGACTTTGCTTTCTTGACCTGTATTCGCTCTTGGAACTCCTTCATGATTGGGTATCATTTTGTTTGCGATACTGGTCATAGTATTTCGAAATGTACACGTTCATAGCCATCTGAAAATGTTATTATAGGATTGCCCTTTGTTGATATTACCATTCTTTCCTCTCTTTTTTCAGGACTATACTTTCCAGCTTCCCAAAAGAGATTGTGCTGTATCCTGCTGATTCTATCAAAAAATCATACTATCCTCCTGCGGGCTCCTTCTTGGTTTTGACCATAGCCCAACCCAGTTTCTAAGAGATCAAATTGTTCAAAGAGATGTGGCGCCATATATACCAGCTCACTAGTGCCATATTCTGTGATAAATTCTTCTATTCTCTGTCATTTACTTCCCCCAAGTACTTTTGCTATATAAGATATAAATGCATGTCTTTCGTATTGACCTCTAAAGAATAGAAAAAATAGGGTATGAATAAATCATTCCCTGAGTGCTTCATTCATGTTTTCACTATAGTTTTGATATCGTTCTTTTATGCATTGTAATCTTTTTGATGTTAGTGCTGCTGCCTCGTGAAGGCTCATTCAGCAAAACTCATAATCAAGAAATACATTCTTGACTTTACTCTCTACTGCCTGAGCTTGCTTTGGGAGATTTTCGATATATTGGTCCATGATTCTGTATAGTACTCTCTCTTTTTCTTCTATAGTCATAGGCGTTAGATTCAATGCACCTGGAAGATCAGATTGGGCACGATTTGGTGTAAGTTCTTTTGGAATCTGAATCAGCAGTTCGCTTTTTTCCATTAGTCTTTTTGTATAGTATAGTAAAATGCCGCAATACAATAACTATTTAACAGATAATGTCAATAAAAAAAACCTATCTGGTCCTTACTCACAGATAGGCCTCGTGGTGTAATGGGGCAAGATATTATGGCTTGATTCTGTTCGCATACCTAGGAAAAGGTATTGTTTCAC
>CAZLWR010000073.1:0-1899 GCA_964563595.1 uncultured Candidatus Peribacteria bacterium
ATTATTTATCTATAACCTGAATAGTAGGATAATTGCCCACTACTTTATCTGTATCAGAAATTAATACAAAAGGTCTACGATCAGGGTTATCCACGATAGGGAATTGACTACTAATCCAATCAAAGGTCACCTCTGGTTTCTCATCGATCTTGTGAGCTATGACACCGTAGTAATAACCTAGTTTTTCAAGTACGTTATTATCTCGCGTGCAGGTTAATGTGGGTAAGGATGATTTATAGGCGGCTAATAATTTCGCACCATTTCCTGTTTTGGTAAAGATCATAATGCCTGCTGCATTGATGTTTTTTGCCAAGTACATAGCAGACTTCACCAAATATTTATAACTGAGCCTGGTATGATCTCGATCTTGATCACTAAAGTTATAAATCTTTTTGGGCTTGTGTTGCTCTGCTGATTGGATGGTCTCCTTCATAAACTGTACAGCTTGGATAGGATAATTACCAATAGCAGTCTCACCAGAAAGCATGGTACAATCCGCGCCCATGATCACGGCTTGGTAGATATCGTTTATCTCAGCCCTGGTCGGAAATGGCTCTTTCATCATGGATTCGATCATTTGCGTGGCTACAATGACTGGCTTACCTTGTTCATGACACATGCTCATAATACGTTCTTGATAGACAGGCAACATAGTAACTGGCACCTCTATACCCAAATCCCCTCTTGCAACCATGATGCCGTTACTAGCCCTCACGATCTCTTCCAGATTATCTAATCATTCTTCATTTTCGATCTTCGCGATGATATTAATTTCGCCCCCTCCATTTTCTCTCCAGAATTCTCTCAACTCCTCTATATGAGCAGAGTTTCTCACAAAGCTCATCGCCACAATATTGATCTTGTTCGCGATGCCAAAGAGCATATCTTCTTTATCCTGATCAGTCAATCCGGGCAATTTAATACTCTTACCTGGCAAGTTGATATGTCTGTATGAGCCAATGACAGCCGAGTTCAATGCTCTACAATTACAATAATCTGATCCGATTTCATTGACCTCTACGTCAAACAAACCACTGTCTATCCTGATGATATCACCTACTTTCAGATCTTCCAACAAGAAAGGATAATCACAATAAATATCTCTCTCGCCCACCTCATCTGGATTGATCGTTACCTTAACTATTTCTTCTGGTTCATATTGTGTTTTTGTTTCTTTTTTTCCTGTCCTGATTTCCGGACCCTTATTATCGAGCATGAGACTCAGTTTAGTTTTATTTTCTTTATTGAGTTTACGAACCAAGTCTATGACCATTTTCTTTTCTTCATAATCTTTATGGGAAAAATTCATCCTGATAATATTTACTCCATTTTTATACAAGGCAATAATTTTTTCTTCGGACCAAGTCGCGGGACCAATGGTTGCAATTATTTTGGTGAGTTTCATAACGCTTCATGTGAAAATAAATAGTTATTCTTTTTCAATTCAGATTATCATATATCATTGCACTCCAGTGTCTGGCTGCTGGGTCCATACAAGATTGTTACTTATCAATTTCAAGGTAGACATAAATCAGCACGGATACATCTTATCTATTGCGAGATCTTCTGAGCTTAATTCACTACCATTTTCAAGCTTCTTATCAATCACCTCAGTTACCTCATCAATCTTTTTTTGATACCACGGCTTCGGTACGATTTGATAAATATCTTCTATCTTGCGAGGGTCACAGTACTCACTAATATCTGAAAATCCTGGTCCACTATATTTCAATAATCCAGTTACATTACCCGTGTCAAATGTTGCTACTACTACCCCATTCATACTATCAGCTCATGAAGGAGTATAATAGGCATGAAATTGGTCTTGTATGATTCAAGATAATACTTCCTCGTGTGCAAAGTATACTATATTTCGTCTTGGGTCACATTGCTTCCATG
>CAZLWR010000074.1:0-1765 GCA_964563595.1 uncultured Candidatus Peribacteria bacterium
CCGATGATTTCATAGAGCTGTTGTTTTCGTTTGAGCGATTGTTTTTGTATCCCTTTTTTGATCAAACTTCAAAATGCGGGCACGGCCAGCATATATGTTTTGGTTTCTTCTTCGTCCTTACTATTGTGATTCAGCATATTCTATATACATTGGATATATTAAAACTGTTTAATAATATTATATATATTTACTTCTATGCAAAAATCTAGTTTATAAATAGCCATTATTGTATTGCTCTTGGATCCCAATAAACTATAAGGATCTGAATATATTTCAACAGCTATCAGATACTATATGAATGATTTTCTCTCAATCCGTCTTCATTCGCACGGACTTGTAAACCCTAGCTTTCAAACGCCTGATGAACTGCTTAAACATTATGGTTGTGTGCAAGCACAGGATTTGCCGCAAGCAACACGAGTAGTTTGATCTCGTATACCAAACAGTAGCAAAGAGATGGTAAAAAATGCTTGTCGCGATAGATCGATAGTCCGTACATGGCCCATGCGTGGTACTTTACATTATATGGCACCGGAATATGTTCATATGATCTTGGATTTGTGTGCAAGTAAAACCTTGCCTGGTTTTATCAAACGCAGAGAGTTTCTCGGTATAACTGATAAGGACGCAGATCTTGCTCTAGAGCTTATGGAACGTAATCTAAAAGGAGGCAAACAACTGACTCGTAGCCAGATGGGTGAAATGCTATCTGAATGATGAGTATCCATGCAAACACAGCGAGTCTACCATTTGACTTGTTATGCGGCAACACAAAAACTTATTTGTTTTGGTCCCCCAACGGAAAAAGAAGAAACCTTTGTGTTACTTGATGAGCGAGTACAAAAACCAACATCTCTTACCCGTGATGAGCAACTTGCGGAGCTTGCACGTATGTACATGCGTAGTCATGGACCTGCAACAGTAGACGATTTGGCCCGATGGTGTGGACTTGGCAAAGGTGATTGTAAAAAAGCAATTCAGCTTATTTCAGATATGTTGGAAACTCTAGAAGTTGCATGAAAAACATATTATTATAAGCCATATAATCAGATTATATGAACATCATGACTAAAATTATTGGGTGGATTTGATGAATATTTCTTGGGCTATAAGGACAGATTAGCGGTGTGTGACGTGAAACATATGAATCGTTGTTTTACTAAAAATGGTATTTTCTTCCCTCTTATTATGGTAGATGGAAAAATAATCTGAACCCGAAAACGCAGCTTCAAGAAAGATATTGTTACGATAGAGTGCAATATTGTTGATGCAAGTGTTGAATTTGATAGATCGCAATTACAGCAAGAAGCAGAACGCTATAGAGATTTTATGGGAATGAAAGAGCTGATCATAAATATTGAGGATTAAATAAATCACCTTTCATTACCCGTTACTTTAACCCTTATATTGGAATGTATTATGCACCATACCAACAGGGCTCCCAATACATTTGATTTGCTTCCTGAGCCGCAAAAACGTTATTTATTTCAACAAAGACAAGAACTCAATGATACGTTTGGGCCGGGTTTGGATATACTCAAAAAGAGATTTTTTATGAGATATATTCCTGATGAAGGATTTCGGTTGTGGGATGATGTTCGTAAGACAAAAGTAGGGGTCATCAACTATGATACTATCGCGTGATCGACTGTGATTATCAGAGAATATTCTATAGAGCCTGTTTACCAATGATATGGATTGTCTACGCTTATAATCTGATTATTTTGTAGTACTATGTTGGATACGGTACATCGTTTGACTTGAA
>CAZLWR010000075.1:0-1713 GCA_964563595.1 uncultured Candidatus Peribacteria bacterium
ATCTGCTACCCAGAGGGCGAATGCCACAAGGCATGCGATTAAAAGTACTTTTTTCATTGTAATGTCGCAGTTTGTTTTTATTACTGCTTTATTAGAGTAATTATTATGCTGAATATGTCAATATATGCTTGACAGTATATAGCATATATTTATAGTATCAAGCTTATTTACTATGAATACTTAAGTAGTTAAGTACTATATTATATATATTTTTATCTTTCCTGTCTAGTTTGAGATGCCAACCTAGACCCTCCGCCTTGTCACAAAATAGTTAAACTTGAAATAATCGCTAACATTATTATGTATTCACATCACTGCGTGCCAAGAAAAAATAATGGAGAGGTGGCAGAGTGGTTGAATGCACCTGTCTTGAAAACAGGCGAGGCGCAAGTCTCCGTGGGTTCGAATCCCTCCCTCTCCGCCATCATAATGTTGAACTCAAACCTAATACGTTGAGAGTCTTATGGCTCTTATTGTTGTTATGGGAGTGACAACCTCTTATCCTGGCTATTTATACTTATCCCTATGGATGTATTACAGTAAGCAAATCTATTCGCCTACAAGAAAGTACAAAAAAATTATCAACAGATTTCTTGGAACTTGGTGAAACAAAATCGTTAAGTTTGTTTCTCAGAATTCCCCTAAACTACAGGATCTTATTTTGCAAGATCTTATTCCCGTAACCAGATCATTCATTGGCAATAATTGGCTAGCGATGCTCAAAAGCAGTTTTACTGTTTTGACGTTGTTGGTTTTTAGTTATGCAATGATCTATGCGGAAAATTTTCAAGGATATGATAAATTTGCCTTGGAGAGTGGTTCAGGATTGGATGAACAAACCATCAAAACAAATAATGATGTTGCTATTGACCTTGAGGGTGTGGTGATTGATGAATCAGATGACATTGGTCCACGTAGGATTACCTATACCGTAAAAAAAGGTGATAGCCCTAGCGAAATTGCTCGTCAGTTTGGTATCACTACCAAAAACTTAAAATTGGTAAATAATCTGACTTCAGATTATCTCAAAGTTGGTACAAAACTTGTTATAACGCCTGTAGAGGGATTTGTTATACAAAATACTGCTGGTGATATGACTGTGGAACAATTTGCTAAAAAGCATTTGATGAGCGTAGAGGATTTGAGAGAGCTCAATGATTATAGCAGTAATTTGGATATTATCGCGAATGGAAACGAAATATTTATACCTCTTACTATAGAAGAAGGTAGAAGACTTGGTTTCATTACTCCGGAGCCATTGCCAGTTGTTGCCTCTAAAAGCACTGTTACGAGCAATGCAAAAAATGCGAAAAAGCCTGCGGCAAAAGTTGCAGCAAAGACTACCACGAAAACTACTGTTAAAAAAGTTACTACAAAATGATATTATAGTGCAAAAGAAACCGCTGCTTACCTAGGCTTCGCCAAGGGTAACTGTACGGCCTTCGTAGCAAGAAAAATACCTCGTATTGGTAAAGCAATTAGAGCTGCAGGAGGTGGACACGCTAAGAGTTGGTTGAGTAAAGCAACAAAAGCAGGACTCGATACTGGTAAAACACCAGCTATTGGAGCAGTTGCGGTACAAGGAGCTGCATATGGTCGTGGTTATGGACACGTGGGTATTGTTATCTCTTTTGATGACAGTGAAGTGTGTTTGAACAATGCTAATGTGAATGGTTATGGAGTCGTATCTCAAAACTGTTTCTCTAGGTCCAG
>CAZLWR010000076.1:0-1709 GCA_964563595.1 uncultured Candidatus Peribacteria bacterium
TTTGATTAGATGGCTCACAGGCATGGATGGATATTGTGGACGTTCATCACAAACTTATTGACGTCAATAAATATGGTCCATGAGGTTATATACAAAATATCCGCCAACTAACCAAAGAATATGATTTTCACAGTCAAATATATACCTTTACCAATATCCCAGACAACGAAGTAGCATCCTTATGACTTCTCATGGCAGCTTATATAGTATGCACCCACAGGAAAATAAAAAGTTTTGTATTCCAATGTACGAGCGGCAAAACAGTCAAAAGAACTATCGAAGATATTTATAAATTGATGAAATAAGCTGAAACCAGAAGTACAAACCCTCCTTTCGCACTTTGATCAACACAAAGGCAAACAGACCAGGATCGAGCTAGAGTTCGAAAGGGCCATTTATGCTTTGTGGAAAATGTCTGGGGATTTGCTGCATACACAAGACAGACTTCGTGAGATTCCACAGATCATCAAGAAAGAAAAGATTGATACTATCCTTCTTTTGGGAATGGGAGCACATGAACTGTATGTACCTCTGCAAAACGCTTTCCCTGGCATGAAAATACAATTCTTTGATGATAAAGATACCAAAACAGAACCGGATAATCGTGTATACTCTGGTGCACGAAGCGCATATGAAAACAAAAGAGTATTGGTTATTGATGAAGCCTTTTATCAATGATTGGGAGCAAGCAACATCAAAAGACTTGCTCAAAAAACACGGAACAGCTACGTGCACTATTTTGCTATTACCAATGCATGATACCAACGTAGAGATACTATTGATAGCCTGACTGATAAACATTTTATCAATGATGTTCCCACCGAACCACATCCGGGAAACAGCCTCACTTCTGAACATTACAACTATTACACCAGGACAATGGACTTTGTATTGAGAGGAAGATATTTCAATCGTTACGGAGCCAGACCCGTTATTGAATATGCGTACAATACTTCCAAAAAATACCTAGAGGATATACTCATTCGCAACAAAAGGATTGACGAAGGCATTGTGGCAGACATTATAAACACCTTTTTGGAATCAAAGGACGGAAGAGAGCTATATCAAGGGCGGAGCAAGGAATTTTATACCGACTTAACCAGGACAACTATCAATGACTACAGCCTTATAAATATGGTAAGATCTCTCTATAACTTTAGAAATCTCCTGAGCAAAGAGCAGCTAGAAAAGATTATACAAGATATCTACAAAGCCAGAGGCACAAAAGTCATAGATAACAACGAGGCTATATCGCAACTCAAACATATCGTCCTAGAAAAAGACATAAGGTCACTAGAAAGTAGTTGCTTATTGTGCTTGTGTGGAGAATTTAATCAGGTAGCTAGTGCAGCACACGAACGTACCGTACCAGTGCAAGAAGCAAAAGCAGTATACTTGGCACATGTGATGACACAAATACATGAAGCCTGTGAGATTTGAGCCATACCACTGGCATATAGACTGCAACAACAATACTATCCACAAGATAGTCAAATTATACAAATAATACAAAAAGCCGCCTCCAACCCATCTGCACGAAAAACAAATGCGAGATTATACGACTTGGGATACGAAGAATTCACAATAAATAACCTATGAAGATTAGTATAATCTGAAGAAAAACTAAGCCGTAAGAGAACTTCAATACGACAATGTATTGACATTTTACAGTATTTATTTACATTCATAACACACTAAACACAGTTGTC
>CAZLWR010000077.1:0-1703 GCA_964563595.1 uncultured Candidatus Peribacteria bacterium
ATGCTAATGTGAATGGTTATGGAGTCGTATCTCAAAACTGTTTCTCTAGGTCCAGCGTCGTAGGATATATATATTAATAGGCTGAAAGTATAACTCGGCTGTCAGCCCAGTGGGTGCGGAAAGCTAAAATTAAAATAATTAATGACCCATCTGTAATGGTGGGTTTTTATGTGATTTACTTATACGAATCTATTGACTTATGATAATTTATATTTACTTTGTATTTAATCAGAGTTTATTTACAATTTCATTATCTCAAATGACGTTATCTCAAACTCCCTGAAGGAGACCAAACAAAAAAGTTGCTACTAACAGATCTAATAATCCTGCACTAGAAATTTCCCAAGCACTTCAATCCTTATGACTTTATAATGACTCTGAGGCTGTTGCTCGGACTGCCTGACTAACTCCAGTTGGCGTCCCATATAATAGAGAAATTAACTGAAAAATGTATACCTTTATGACGGGTCAGACCTATAGTGACCTTTTTAATAAAAGATATGGATTTAATCTTCCAAACTTTGATTCTGACGAAGATCAGAGACTACATGAATATATTGCTACATTATTTTCTATTAATATAACTCAATCAGCAGAACTTTGTACTCAACGATCAGAAAAGAATGGCTCTCTCATTAAGGCGAAACTCAATAACACAGAACCAACAGGTTTACAACATCTCCGTGGTGGGACTTGGGATGAGGAAGATATCTATTGTTGGTTACCACTTACTATAAAAGGGGAATTTATCTCTGCCAGAGTGCTCCCAGAAGGTGATGGTGCTTTATTCCCCTACCATGGAGATGAAGCCCGTGTAGCACTTTTATAAACATCCATTATATACTATTTATACTCTTAACTCTTTGCAATGGCATTACCTGAAATACATCAAGAAGGTGAAAATCAAAACCTTACCGGTCCTCTAGCTACGGCCGCACCGGCACTCTCCGGAGCCCTTCAAACCTCATGATTATATGTTGACCCTAATGCACCAATGCGAACGAGTTGATCTATTCCAGCAGATGTTCCTTACAACAGAGAAATGGACGGGCAACAATACACCTTCATGACAGGTCAAGCTTACAGAAATCTTTGTGCACAAAAGGGCTTGAGACTTAGAAGCTTCAATCGATGGGATGACGATGCCTTACATATCCATATTTCGTGAATATTTGATGTCACTCTACCTGAAGCAGAAGAACTTTGCATGAAACGGTCGACAAATAATGCTCTACATATTCAAAAAAAACTCAATAACCTTGACCCCATGGGTCTACAGAGGATTAATGGTGCTCATGGGTTTGAGGATTTTTTCTTCTGCTGGTTGCCGTTTATCGTTGATGATCGAGTTGCTTGTGCCAAAGTATCTTCAGATGGTTATGGTTCTCTATTGCATACTAGTGAAACTGGTGCTCGTGTTGCCATTTTACCCTAAAATTATTTTCTCGAATTTTTTTGAAACTTAATCGTTTTGCCCAGTGAAACGATTTTTCTTTTGGTTGATAGTAGCTGTGATTTGATTATCATGCTGCACATGAAATATGTGAAACACTACCTTCCTGAATTTGTGTATGGTGGCATTGATGGCGTTATTACCACCTTTGCTGTAGTTGCTTGATCAGCTGGTGCAAACTTAGATGTACGTATCATTATCATATTGTGACTAGCAAACTTGTTTGCTGACGGATTGAGTATGGCGGTAG
>CAZLWR010000078.1:0-1624 GCA_964563595.1 uncultured Candidatus Peribacteria bacterium
ATAAATGTATGATAGATTTATGCTGGTTGTTCCATTGGTGTTATCATGATTTCGATCGATGAGATATGGTTTCTTATCCCTTGTTACATGCTCTTACATGAGCTCCCAGCTATTGAATTACCATCTGTCTGTGTCCCACTAGTAAGGGATTACTCGTTGGCACGTTTCACGCTTTGTCATACATTAGTTTCTTTGACGCAATAGTTGCTTGTATGAAAAAGTGAAGGGGCCGCTTTCTTCACGGCGTTCGGATCATATGCGTCGCATTCAGGTACCCAAAGACACAAAACCCTTATTTTTTAATACCAACTGTGAAGGCCCTGTAAGATTGTGATAAAGGGCAGTATGGATATCTGTAACAAGTCCTTTTATATGCGGCGTTTTGGGATCTTGAGTGTTTGCGTGAGTTGCCATATTAACAGAAAAAACAAAGTCTGATTTTTCTTTTTTTGCTAGCTTGGTAATATCTCGTAATGATTCTCACTTAATATGCCTGAATACTTTGCCCTCTTGAGGTAAATTACCCATTAATCTCATCTGTGGATTTTGATGCAAAACTTCACGTATTTCTTTGGGATGGAGTGGGAACTGATCACTAAACTTTTTGATTTGAAAGAGGTAGATGTGATCTTTTTGGGTCAGACCTAGCTCATATTGTAGCTTGTCACTTGGATTAAACAACTTTAACTTTCTAAGAGAATGCACAAATTCTATAATAGAGCTTATATGATTTTTTTGTCTGGATCGTATTCGTGGTTCTGCATCCGCAAAACCTCATTGTTCATATACATGTTTTCCTACTACTTCATATTGCTCCATTCATGAAAATGCACCCACTGTTCAAGCATCTATAAACATACCATCTTCAGTATTGGGGTTATCAGTGACCGTATAGACCTTACTTGGTACGATGGGTACTAGATTTACAGTGGTCTCATCATAAACCTTTTGTCCTATCTTTTCTATTAAACGTTCATCATCATGAACATAGCTTTCCAGAGATGCCGCGTCATCAATAAAATGCAGTGGTATGCTTGGAGTATAGAGATAATCTACCATACCATATCGATCGTCTTTGTGGCTTCTGCGACCCAAGATATTGTATACGTTATTTTCCTTAATTCTACGCTTAAGCGTTTGAAATAGTTCCTTAGATACAGCTTGACCTGGACGCAATATTTCCATAGGCACGAGATGCTTATGCAATTCTGGATGATAATCATAGAGATATTCCAATACGCCATTTTTACCACCGAAGTGATTGATGTACTCTTGCATCAAGGGTATCATTTGTTTATCACGAAAAAGTCTAAATCAAAACCATATTAGCTAGTGACAAACTTACTATTTATTTCACAGTAATTTATCAAATGAAATATAATCTGATTATATACTTTGTATTGACATATTGAAGTTAGTATAATTATATCTAGGCTGTTTAGAGGTTTTGTCTTGAGTTTGTCAGTTTTTTTCTTTATTGAAAAAAATAAGCATTCATGATCTGTTTTACTGTTTGATTCTATTATTATGAATTCCAAAAAACTTAAGGAACTCCATCCGGAAGTCTATAAAAAGTTCTTTACAGAAAATGAGGTGGTACTATCTATGCCTTTGAATATGGATT
>CAZLWR010000079.1:0-1602 GCA_964563595.1 uncultured Candidatus Peribacteria bacterium
AACCGTTAAAGGTAAGGCAAGAATATATGCAGGACAGGTACAGCTTGCAGGAATCATTGATAAAGATGTCATATTGCATTCAAATTCGGTCGACATAGTATCGTGAGCAAAGATTGCTTGAGCATTGACTTATACAAGTAAGGATCCAAATCCTGCTTTGGAGGCTATCGCTGGAACTGCTACCTATAGAGCTGATAAAATGGCTCAGCAGTGGGACCAAAATAAACAATACCTCAATGAACATAAAGGCGGTATTTTGGCCGCTATCATAGGAGCTCTCGTAGCTTTTAAATTCCTTTCTCTCGCTTTGATATCTCTTTTGTTGTGGTTTATTGGTAAACCTTGGTATGCTCGTGCTGCAGCAATTGTGAAAACTCAGCCTTGGAATGCACTCGGTATAGGCTTTGCGGTATTGATAGGTATGCCGATTCTGGCAGTAATCTTGTTGTTTACGGGATTGTTATCTGTTATTGGTGGATTGGTTTTCGCATTGTGGATATTCATGTTATTGTTCATGGAGGTCGCTTTGGTCCTCGTAGCAACGGCTTGGTTACGTATGGCTTATAATAAAACTGGTGCTATTCGAAAAGATGTGCTTTGGATAATTATTCTTTCATTGATCTGCTCATTGATCACCGGTGTGGATACTTTATTGGCTGTTTTTGCCATAGGAGCCTTGACCATCATGAAAGCAAGACTGTGGGAGAGACTCAAATCAGATCCTACGGTCTAGCCCATTATCAATAATTTCAATTATAAAAGATAGCCTGAAGAGGTTGTCTTTTTGTAAAAGGATAAACTTGCTGGAGATTATATTGACTATTGACATATGATACTTATATGTTACAGTACTATTCTAGTTCCAGTGGCTTTTTTTAGTACTTTAGCTTATGAGCACTCCCAATAAACCATCCCATTTTAATCTGAATAACGCTGCACGAGTGTGTATCGTGCTGTTTGTACTATATCGTATTTCCGCAAGTACGTATACAGTATTAAAAATATCTGAGTCCAGTCTGCAGCAAAAGAATTCTGTAAGATCTGAAGAAATTGTTCAGGTTATTGACCAATCAATTGAAGGTTCTACTTCTTATCTGTTCGCTACTTTTGATTTTAATGAATATATAAAACCTTCACTCAGTTATATTTTTAATACCTATAATCAGCTATTAGACGACGCTCCGATAACTTGAGATCAATTTAGTTCTGTCTTGCACTATGTTCACTTTAGGGATTGAAACTTTTTTGGTACCAATAATCTGCATTACGATACAGCTTCAACGGATTTGGTAAGGATTCCACTTGTTTCTAGAATCTTAAAAAAGTGAGATTGTGATGATATGGCTATATTGAGTTATACCTATGCATCTTTGAAAGGAATTCCTGCGTGTATATTTCTTATTGAATCAACGCCGCATAACCCAGGGCATGCATGGTTTGCTTTAGAGAAAAGTGTCTTTCAAAAAACTCAAAGATATCAAGATGTTATAGATGAGATATCGAACTATCCAAAAGATCCTTCAGTACATAAATACTATGAGCCCTATATCCATCCACTTGAAGTGACAATCTGAGATAAAATATACTGCTTTTTTGATGAAG
>CAZLWR010000080.1:0-1595 GCA_964563595.1 uncultured Candidatus Peribacteria bacterium
TCTATGAGCTATTACAACAACTGTTTTGTTCTTGAAAAGATTGTTCAAAGCTTGTGTTACTTGCTCTTCATTGTAACTATCCAAAGCACTCGTAGGCTCATCAAGCAAAATTATATCAGGGTTTTTGAGCATGATTTTGGCTATAGCGAGTCTTTGCTTTTGGCCTCACGAAAGCCTTATGCCTCTTTCTCCAATCTCAGTATCAAATCCATCAGGTAGATCGTAAATCCATTCACACTTTGCTCATGTGATAACTTCATCCAATGCAGCTTTATCATCAAATTGTAAACGTCCCTGCGTTCCGTAAATCAGGTTATCTCTAATTGTTCCATCAAACACGGAGGGGTCTTGTGTAAGATATCAAATATGCTGATAATAAGAAACGAGGGAAAGATCAGAAAGCTTCTGATTATCAATAATAATATCTCCTTTATCGGCTTTGAGATATCAAGCTATAAGTTTGATAAGCGTAGACTTTCCTCATCATGAAGGTCACACCAAAGCTGTCTTCTTTTGTCCCTGTAAGGTCAAATCAAAATTATCAAAAATAAGATTATGCTGTCCATAAGAAAATGACATATGGGACAATTCTATAATTCATTTTTTACACTCAAATACTTTTCAGTTTGGATGAAGCTCCATAACTGGTGTAGAATCAAACAAGTGCCACAGCTTCTCTACGTGGATCATATTTTTCATACAATCTATATAGAGCCTACTCATCTCAAATATAATAGAATCAACCAGCATGAAGATCGTAATACTGGCTCCTATTTCTCACAAGGTCAAGGATCAAAATGAAAAGAATCCTATTCCCAGCAAAAATAAGAATAATTTACAACCATGGCTCAATAACAATCATATAACTGTCCCATAAAAACCATTAATTTCTATTCCACGATTGAGGGTCATCCAATTCTTTAAATATCATTTCGCAATCGATAACTCGTGATCAATTTTGGATGACTGGAAAATTTCCATCTTGGACATAATGATTTTTACCGTTTGACGATCATATTCTATGGAATCAACTTTCCTTTTTGCTCTATACACAGATGCCCTATTTTGAAAATAGATATGTCAGGTTATCGTAACGATCGCAACAATTCAGAATAACAATCCCAAGTAAGCATTGATGGAAGAAAGAAGAATGATGGAAAATACGATCTTGACCAACATTCAGGAAATTCTTATGAAAACATTTGCAAGATTCTCTATCCACTGCCATATTCATTGGCTCATGATAGATAATACTCTTCAGGTCCCAAACTTCTCGATAACAGAGTTTTCCAAAGATATATAGGCTCTATAATATTTGCTCATCAATACATCTCAGGTCATTGGTCGTATACGTGAAGCTCATCGGTATTTGGTTATCCGTCTCACGAGGATATACAATAGTGCTATGCCTACAAACCACACAATATTCTCTTTCACTCATGCGATATCCCCTGCATTGATTTGGTCAATGATGTTTTTGGTAATATTCACAATAGCAATAGACGCCACCCCGTCAAACATGGGATAGCTTATAGTCTTGAGATATTCAAGCTTGAGGTCTCGAACTGGCTCAAGAAACCTTTTGATGGTTTGCC
>CAZLWR010000081.1:0-1571 GCA_964563595.1 uncultured Candidatus Peribacteria bacterium
GATCTGAAGAATTATTACTAAACAGCCTCCGAATTCTTTGTACCATAGGATGCATGAAAGCCCTGACTAAGGGTCCTTGCTGTATTTCTTGTCTGTCTGAGTTATGTTTTTGGTGAACCATGGTGGTTGGAAGTTAATAATATAGCTTATTAATTGTATTGTATTTGGGTGTTTATACTGAATTTTTTTTTGTCAAAAGTAATGCAGTATGGCTGATCAACTGAGGATAGTAAATTGAGCCATGATGTTATTTTACTTTGATCAATGCTATTCGGTCCGTTTGGGGCTATGTATCTACTTTGTCTCAAAAGTCTTTGTATTTGTGGTTCTTCTATTGAGAAAGTATGATTAGAGTTACTATCTCATAGACGATCCAGTTTTTGTAATGTGTTCATCAATGCAATAAACAGCTCTCTTTCAGTATTCCAAATTTTATTGTCCATATCAAAATACAAATCCACATTACCGAAGTAAAGATTATCAATATTAAGATCCCCATATAGATCTATACTCTCACTATCACCACCTTGATCATGAATTGTTTGAGTATTAGTTCCAGGTAATGCATCATCAAACTCTATGCCTCGACGTCTTTTTGCGTCAGCTCTTATAAGAGGAGGTAAGTAAGTTTGTCTATGCAAATGTAAGTTTGAAAATAGAATTTCACTTTTTTCTGGGATGTTGAACAGAGCAAGTCGACCCTCTATTTTACTAGGATCTATATGTCCAATTCCTTCGATTGCTATAATTCTACTCTGACCCAGGATTTCTTCTATTTTTTGATGAGTTATAGGGAATGTTTTATCACGAAATAATGCTTGGGCAGCAGCAGATTTTTCTCGCTCTTTTTCAAGTTTTGTAATTTGTTGTTGAAGTGCGTTGTAAATAGTATACTCGTGAGTATATAGCTCTAATAAATCTTCAGGAAAAACGCTATCAACAAAATCTTTATCTATACGGACTTTAAAATTAGGCTTTGTTGTATATTTAGCGTGTTTACTATCTCGAGTAGTTCATAAAGTTAGATAGTTATCTCTGAGAAAAAGCTTATATACATAGTCGCTACTTGGTTTTAGGCTAATGCTGGAATTAAATATAGTGATCCATTGCATTAGTTGCTCTTTATTAATAGCTCAACTTTTCTCAAATTGTATAAATCAACTTTTTTTAAAAATATTTTGTATAGCTGGATTATCTAGGTGATATTTAACTGTATAGGCATTATCAAACTCATAAGTGAAATCTTTAAGTATAGCCCTATCGATAGGTAGTGTGCCTAATTGTTTTGTGTGATTTATAAACCAGTTAATTAAATTATTGTATAGTTGTTTTTCATGTTCCCAAAACTGTTCTGTCTCTTCGTTAATCTCTGCTCATATAAATAGACTCCCAATATCAGTTACAGCACTTTCATTGCTATTTCATTGTAGTCCTAACGCTTTCCAGATTGTTTGTACTACGGGATGCATAAAAGCCCTGACCAGTGGTCACTGATGTATGTCTTGTTTATCTGAGTTATGTTTTTGGTGAACCATGATCGCTTGTCTTTTAATAGATTACTATTGCTCTAT